>NZ_JBYUPU010000007.1:0-281419 GCF_058135425.1 Paenibacillus sp. MAH-35 | reverse complement strand
CGGTTCTACCAGATCCAGCACCTCGTCCGCCAGCAAAAACTCGAGCAGCCGCTCGTCACGAAAGTGGGGGGTATCCAGCTCATCCGACAGTTTTGCACCTTTCAGCTCCAGATGCTCTTCGAAAATGCTCGTCAAGAGATTCAACTTTTGTTCAGAAAAAAGCGGCTTTTTGTAAAGAAAATAACCGTTTTGATTATAATAGGCCGCATCCTCCGGAGATAGCAAGCTTTCTTTGTGTTGCATGAACAACGCCTCCACCAATCGATTATAGGTACAACACTACTGTAGCAAATCGGGTGAGGCAGACGCTCATCTTTCCATCCGGAAAAGTTAGCGTATCTTCAGATGTGTTCGACAGGTAGCAGCTCTATACGTTCAGAACAGGTAGAAGTTGTGAAGTTGACGTGGCTGCCGGGATGAACCGGCGGCCTTGTTGAACGGAAGGAATGTATGATCTACCTTGGCGCTCTGCAATTCAATATGCGGTTTTTCTGTTGAAGAAAGGCTTCGTACCGAGAAGGAGATAAAGCCGCGTATCCGAAATTCGTCGAAGTAAGCGGTTGCATATGCGATCGGAAGTTGGCGGTCGGTGCCGGTTATCGGATATGAATGCTTTTCTCCAAACGGGCGACGATCGAACGGGCATATTCCGACGGTGTGACGCCCGCTATTTTTTTGAACTGTCTGGAAAATCCGTGAACGCTTGCATAGCCGAGATATTCGGCGATTTCCGTGAAATTCAGCTGATCGTCCGCTATCATGCTTTTCGCTTTCTCGATTTTCAGACGCTTCCAATACTCCATAACCCCGCTTCCCGTTTGCGCCTTGAACATCGTTTTCAACTGCGTCCGGCCGATTGCAAACTCGCTGCATATCGCCTCCATCGATAAGTCGCTCGCTGCGATGTGGCATTGCAAATAATCGATCAGCCGCATCGTTTCACGGACTTGTTTGTTTTCCTGGATGACGGATGCCGGTTTCACGCTGTCGCGCCGAGTCGAGCCGCCCCGGATCAATTCGAGCAGAAAAATTTCCAGATAATTAATGATCAACTGTTCGGTTCCGAATTTCGCTTCTTCCAAACGATTCGGGAATAACATACGGATGGAGTCAACCGGAGGATTAAACGCCTCCTTGCCGATTTGGACCAGCCGGGACAACAAATGCCGCTCCTGCTCCTCCAGTCGGAACGTGCGATCGGCGAAGAAGCTCATGCATGGGGCTGCGCATTCGAACGTCAAAATGAGGAGCGTGGGGGTTTCGCCGCTGCGAGTTTTACCGACATGGAACAGATTCGGTTTGTAAAAAATAAGTTCTCCCTGGTTCAGCTCGTATTGTCCGACTTCTGTAAACACTTCGAAGCGCCCTTGATCGATGTAAACGAATTCCCAAAAATCATGCTGTTCTCCGACACCGCGATACCCGTTCTTCAGACGTCGATAGCTGAATGTGATAATTTTGTCTATGGACAGCTCCCGTTTCAGCTCGTATCTCGGATATTCCATCGCTTCTCCCGCTTTCCAAGCGCTCCGAACCTTGCATGCGCCGGATGATTTGTATCGTCTATTATAACGCTTTCCGTCCAAATTGGTACATTTATCGACCCGGCGGGTAAATCATTTTTTGCACCCTCGCCCTATAATTTGAGACGAAACGATAAATTTGAGGGGGTAAACCGGATGATAACAAAGAAAACGGTGAACGTAATCGTAATCGTGGCGCTGGCGGCGATGACCGCGGCCTGCGGGGCAGGCAAAACGGACGGAGACGAAGCGGGTAAGCCTATAGGACAAGCAACCAAGGAGGAAGCGAAGCCGGTTGAACTGACCTGGTACCATGTACCGACCGACGGTCCTGTCGGCGACGCCTTCATGCAGCAATACGGGGAGCCGATTCAGCGGAAATATCCGAATTATTCGTTTCAAGTGCTCGTCAATAAAGAGCAGAATACGCTCGCGAATATGGTCATGTCGAAGACGAGCCTCGACGTGATGCTGGCGTCGTTCGCCTCGTTGCAGTCGGTCAAGGAGAACGGGCTTCTGAGCGATATGTCCGATCTGGTCAAAAAGCATAATTTCGATCTGAGCCGGATTGAAGCTGAGCCGCTGGAAATGATGCGCAAAATGGAGGAGGGCAAACTGACGTCCTTGCCGCTGTACGATCTTCGGCTCGTTTTATATTACAATAAAGACCTGTTCGATAAATTCGGCGTGCCTTATCCGAAAAACGGGATGACCTGGGGCGAACTGCTTGATGTTGCAAAGCGGATGACCCGAACGGAGGGAGGAGTCAGCTACCGCGGCTTCGTCACACCGCCAGTCACGGTCGTGAACGCCAACCAGCGCTCCTTGAACTACATCGATACCAAGACGAACCGGTCGGCGATTATGACCGAGGATTGGAAATCGCATATGGAAACCTTCATCCCGTTCTATACCGTACCCGGTTACGACGCCACTCCAGAGACGATGAACAGCGCGAATATGATGAATATGTTCTTGAAGGAGCAGACCGCTGCGATGTTCGTGGCTTACAATTCGTTCGCCGCTACGATCAAGCAAAACGTCCCAAACTGGGATGCCGTCAGCCTGCCGGAAATGAGCGACTTGCGCGGGGTGGCTTCTCAGCCTTATCCGGTCGTCCTGTCGATCCCTTCGACGAGCAAACACCGGGATGAAGCCTTTCTGGCCATCGCGCAGCTATTGAGCGACGAAGTGCAGAAGGAACGGGCGGCCAAGCTCGGTTTTCTGGCTCCTCTGAGAAATCCGGCCGTCAAATCCGCCTTCGCGAGCGACGTGGTTGACTGGAAAGGGAAAAATATTAGCGCCGTCACAGCCCAAAAATCACCGAGCCCGATTGCTTACAGCAAATATAACGCTCAAGGCGCGGCCGCGATCGCGAGTGCTATGCTTGCGGTCATTACCGGACAAAAAGACGTCAACACCGCACTGCGGGAAGAGGACGAGAAGCTTAACAAAACGATCGAAACCGCTGAAGCGGCAAATAAATAGCAGATGCGATACGGCAAGCGCTTTGGACCGAGGCTATGAAGTTGCGGTTGGTTCGGTGCAAATCGTTGCAGAAGCTGTGCGAAAATAGGGAATAGAACTGTCGACGTTATATCGTCAAAATACTCACGCTGATGCTGGTATCCTAAACCGGTATCAGCTTGTTTTTGTATGAACCTCCAATAATCTCTATTCATTTTAGATATTAAGAAAAACTTTAAGTTTACCCAACTTCTTTTTAAGTGATTTTCCTTATCCTATTAGATAGCGCCTTCGGACTCCGAAGGATGAACTTCATACAAGGGATGGATAGAATGAGACGTATTACGATTTTAGTAACGGATGATGATAGAGAAATTGCCGATCTGATCGGCCTCCATCTACTCAAAGAAGGATATTCCGTCATAAAAGCATCGGATGGATTGGAAGCGATTAAAGCCGTTCAGATGAATTCGATCGATCTGGCAATTTTGGATATTATGATGCCCAAAATGGACGGTTATGAAGTAACTCGGCATATTCGGGAAAACAATCACATGCCTATCATTTTTTTGAGTGCCAAAACGTCCGATATGGATAAAATCGCAGGACTGGTTCAGGGGGGGGACGATTATATGACCAAACCGTTCAACCCCATGGAGTTGATTGCCCGCGTAAACGCGCAGTTGCGGCGTTCCATGCTGCTCAGTCAGCTGTCGTCCGGAAACAAGCCTGTATTGGAAACCGGTGGATTGGCCATTTTTCCCGATCAGCGCACGGTCACCTTGTATGGGGAACCTGTTGAGCTGACTCCCAAGGAGTTTGATATCTTGTATCTGCTGGCCAGTTATCCGAAGAAAGTTTTCAGCGCGGAAAATATTTTTGAACAGGTATGGGGCGAAGACTTTTATGAGGGCGGCAATACGGTTATGGTACATATCCGGAAGTTGAGGAGGAAGCTGGAAGAAGATAACCGTAAACAGAAGCTGATTAAAACCGTGTGGGGGGTGGGGTATACATTCAATGGTTAGCATGGTACGAAGCTTTCGTTCCAAAATGCTTTTATTATTGGCGTTTAGCATGCTGCTCGCGGGCACCCTTACATTTTTGCTTTATAAAGTGCTTCAGCTTTATTATCGTGCTTATGTGAAGTTTGAGGATCCCTTGGCTTATGTTCGGCTATTCATCAATGTTGTAGGGGATATTAATTTCTTTTTGCTTTTTTTTATTCCGCTGGTGACGTTGTTTTTCTTTTTTCTCACAAAGCCCTACGCCACCTATTTCAACAAAATTTCGGAAGGCATCCGTTATCTCGCCAGTGGCGACTTTAAGCAGCGCGTATCCATTTCATCCCGGGACGAGTTCGAGGATATTGCGACAGACATAAATCTGGCCAGCGAAAAATTGCAACAAGCCGTTGAAAGGGGAGACTTTGCGGAAAGCAGCAAAGATCAACTGGTCTTGAATTTGGCCCATGATTTACGTACACCGTTGACTTCTGTTGTAGGATATTTGGACTTCATTCTTAATGACGAGCACTTGACCAAGGAGCAGGTCAAACAATATGTGGTTATTGCTTTTCAAAAGTCTAAACGGCTGGAGAAGCTTGTCGACGAGCTCTTTGAGATTACCCGTATGAACTATGGCATGCTTCCGTTTGAGAAAAAAAGGATCGATTTAACCGAGCTGCTGATCCAACTAAACGAAGAACAGTATCCGATCTTTGAGAAACATCAGTTGACCGCCAGAATAAACGTAGCGGATGGTTTGATCGTATCGGGTGACGGGGATTTACTCGCTCGCGTATTTGAGAATTTACTGACCAATGCCGTCCGTTACGGAAAAGACGGCCTGTTCGTAGATTTGAACGCTTATCCGGAAGCGGATGCGGTTGTTATTCAAGTGATCAATTATGGAAGCCCTATAGAGACGGAAGATTTGCCGCATATCTTTGATATGTTTTATACCTGTGACAAAGCCCGTACTCATCAAGAGGGAAGCACGGGACTCGGGTTATTCATTACCAAAAACATCGTGATGCAGCATGATGGAACGGTTACGGCTCAAAGCAGCTTGAGGCATACAGTCTTTGAAGTTCGTTTGCCCCGGATCCAACAGTCTGATGGAAAACAATCCAGGTTCGTGTAGTTCAGTCCAATTGTTAAGGAATAGTTTAAGTTTACCCTACTTCTTATTAAACAGTTTATCCTATCCTATTCATGCAGGGGAGGAAAACCGCAGATGAGAATTAGGGTTTTTGTTGGCCTTCCTTTGCCCAAAGGGAAGTACCAAGAATAGCACATAGGGAGGATTCGATGAAGATCATGCGGCTTCAAGAGGAGACGATGAAAAACTGGAGAGTCGTAGTTTGGTTTGGCGATGACGCTCCATTGGCGATAACCGCTTCATGATGAGAAAAAGAATGAAGCGTCTGGTACGAAGCGATGCGGCAGCAGCTTGGTTGTTTCTTGCACCGAGCGGGATCGGATTTGCGTTGTTTTACCTGATACCTTTTGTTATGGGTGTCTATTACTCTTTTATAAATAGCCCGGTCGAGAGCCAATTCGTTGGATTTGCGAATTACCGCGAGCTGCTGTCGAGCGACTCTTTTCGTAAAGCGTCATCCAATACGGTGTATTTTACCGGGGTCAGCGTTCCCGCGATTGTGGGGCTTTCCTTAGGTTTGGCGATGCT
Source organism: Paenibacillus sp. MAH-35 (assembly GCF_058135425.1). Taxonomy (NCBI): domain Bacteria; kingdom Bacillati; phylum Bacillota; class Bacilli; order Caryophanales; family Paenibacillaceae; genus Paenibacillus; species Paenibacillus sp. MAH-35. The sequence goes on along the minus strand of NZ_JBYUPU010000007.1, from coordinate 275,738 downwards.
GTTGAACCGGAATCTATTTGTTCGAAATGCGCTGAGAACGGCATACGTGCTGCCGCTTGTCGTTCCTGTTGCCTCGATTGTTCTCATCTGGCAGTTGCTGCTCGATTGGAACGGTACTCTTAATGCGTGGCTCGCTTCTTTTGGATTCGATCGTGTAGATTGGATGAAAACAGAGGCGGCTCGCTATGTGGTAATCGTCGTTTATTTATGGAAGAACATCGGCTACAACATCATTTTATTTATGGCGGCGCTTCAGCAAATACCGAAAGACTATTACGAAACCGCGCAAATGGACGGAGCCGGACGCTTCAGACAGTTCCGCCATATAACGCTCGTCTTTTTAACGCCGACCCTATTTTTTGTCGTCATCATGTCTGTCGTCAACTCGTTCAAAGTATTCCGGGAAACGTATTTGATCGCCGGCGATTACCCGCATGACAGCATCTATATGCTGCAGCACTATATGAACAATATGTTCATGTCGATGGATATTCAAAAATTGACCGCAGCGGCGACGATGATGGCCGTATGCTTTCTGCTTGGGGTTCTCGGGTTATTTGCACTCGAACGGCGTTTCCGGCGGTTTATGGAATAACGGGAGGAGGGAGACGACTGGAACGTTCAAGATTGTCGCACAAGTGGGCGTTAACGATCCTCATGGCCGTTTTCGCGGTGATGTTGCTAATGCCTATCGTGATTACTTTCACAAACTCGCTAATGACGGAGAAGGAAATCGGGATCAATTACGGGCTGATCGGGAAAAAAAACGAGGAGTTCGGCGGGGAAACCGATCGTTTCGCGAATTTGAAGCTGCTGCCGGATCAGGTATCGCTGGAGCAGTATGGAGAAATATTCGTAAACAGTCCGAGATATTTGCTGATGTTTTGGAACTCGGTATTTATGGTGGTTCCGATCATTGCCGGACAGGTATTCGTAGCGGCGTTAGCTGCGTATGCGTTTTCCAAGCTGACGTTTCTCGGCCGGGACAGCCTGTTTTTCGTTTATGTGATGACGATGCTTTTGCCGTTTCAGGTGACGCTGGTGCCAAATTACATCATGGCGGATCAATTGGGACTGTTGAATCGGACAGGGGCGATTATATTACCCGGTATTTTTGCGGCGTTCGGCGTGTTTATGCTCAGGCAATTCGCCCTGCATATCCCTTTTGCTTATATCGAAGCGGCCAAGATGGACGGGGCCGGGCACGTTCGGATATTTTGCTCGATCCTGGTTCCGATGATCAAGCCGGGTCTGGCTGCGTTAGTCGTTTTATTGTTCGCCGATTATTGGAACATGGTGGAGCAGCCGCTTATTTTCCTGGATGACCCCCTCAAACAACCGCTGTCGGTTTATTTATCGAGAGTGAACGAAGGAGATCGGGGGATTGCTTTCGCCGCATCCATGCTTTATATGACCCCGATGGTGCTGTTGTTTCTGTATGCGGAGTCTTATTTTATCGAAGGAATCCAGCTGTCCGGCATCAAAGGGTAGTTGCAACGGTTAGGAGGCAGAAAATGTGGTGACGGAGCTACGCGGGGAGGGTGTACAGCGGAGCCGTAAACGTAACATTCAAATCGTGTTCGGTCTATTTATAGGGCTATTATTGTTTTTTACCTTATTCAGCAATACGCTGCAATCGCTGTCGCTGCCGAAGGTGAGAACGGAAAACCCGACGTTTGGCAAAATTGAACATAAGTTTGAAGGAAGCGGCAACTTGCAGCCGCTGTTTGAAGCAAGGCTGACGAATCCGGCCGGATGGAAGGTGACTGCGATTGATGTGAAAGAAGGAGACAACGTGCTGCAAGGTCAAGTGCTTATCACCTACGATAGCAAAACCGCCGAACGGGAATTGCAGGATGAACTGGCTCAATGGGAAAAGCAAAAGATCGATCTTCAAAACGTACAGGATCGGTACATCGCCTCGGCAACGGAGGGGGATGCAGCTAAGATACGAAGCTCAGGACGCGATATCGAATCGCTCAAGCTCGATCTGGGTATTCAAGAACGCAAAATCGTCGAGTTGAAAGATCGGTTGGCAAACCATAAGCAGATTGCTGCGCCGTTTGATAGCTTCGTGACAAAGGTGAATGCGGCCCAGGGGCTCGCGTCTACTGGAGAGCCGGATGTGGTTATCACCAACAATAGCCGGGGATATCGAATGGATCTTCTGCTCGATACGTCGCTGCTATCCAGCCTGGAAATGGCGATTGAGGAAAAGCTGCAAGTCGAGGTGCGCATGCTGCCGGAGCGGCGGTCGAAAATCATCGAGGGCACCGTTTATGAAATAGCCGATGCAGAGCCGCGTGCGGACCATTCGTCCGGCAAACAGGCAGCAATCGCACAAAAGATTGTACGCGTGAAAGTAGTCGACTCCGATCTGAAAGGGGGCGAGCAAGCATTCGTCAAATTCGCCAAACTGTCGCGTCAAGAGGGGCGGATCATTTCCAACGAGTCGATTCATGAGGATCGGCAAGGCAATTACATCTACGTCATTGAAGAGCGCAAAGGTGCTCTAAGCAATACGTTCATCATTCGAAAGGTCCGGATTCAAACCAGTGAAGCAAACGATAAGGAAACGATGCTGGAATCGGGCAACGTGAATTTGAATGATCTTATTGTTTTGGAGAGCAGCGAGCCGTTGCAGGACGGCAATCGTGTTCGTTTGCAATAACGAATCATTTTGTCCGCCGGAGAGGAAAGAGAGGAATCGTACGATGAAAAAACCATTATTAATCGGAGTTGCATGTTTGATGCTGGCGGTTGCCGCCGGATGCCAAGCCGGAGGCAGCGGAGAGACGGCGAACAAGGAGAAGCCGAAGACGAAGGATGGACGAACAATCCTTACGTTATCTTTAATGGGCTCGGACTGGTATTTTGATGAGATGGAGAAACAATTTGAGCAGAAATATCCGGACATCGATCTGCAAATACAAGCTTACAAGCAAGGTGAAGCGGAATGGGCCGAAGGCGATTTCGAAAAGTACGTAAAAACGACGAACTCGGCTCTTTTGTCGGGAACAGGCGCGGATATAATCGATCTGGGCGAGTTGGATGTTAGCAAATACGTCGGTAAAAAACTTCTAGCGGATATGAAAGACGTGCTGGAGCCGTTGAACAAAAATGATCTGCATATGAACATATTGGATGCACTCCGGGTGAACGGAGGCTTGTACACGGTGCCTACTTCGTTTTATGTAGGAGCTTTCGTCGGGGATGGAGACGCGTTGGATAAAACGATTAAGGTGAACGATAAAAGCTGGACCTGGGAGCAGTTCGAGGAAGTATCGCGGAAATTCATGCAGCAGTCGAATGGTAAAGAGAGTCGCTACGCCTTGGCCAATTACGCACCGGAGCATTTTCTAGCAATAACGGTGCAGAATAACAGCGGGAATTTCATCGATCCTTCGGCCCGGAAAGCCAAATTCGATTCTCCTGTATTTGTGCAGCAGATGAAACAAATAAAAAAGATGTACGACGATCGCATTTTGACGGCTAATAAAGCGAAGATCAGCAATCAGTTGTATTATTCGACCTACTTGTTTTCGCCGCTCGATGTAGCCGAAGGGGCATACCGGTTTTACCCGAATCCGGATCTGCTGCAAATGCCGCATCCGCAAGGACATACCGATGGAAGCACGTTCCTCGTACGGAATCAGCTTGGCATACGAGCCAATTCTGCTGTCAAGGAGGAGGCGCAGAAGTTCATAGCGTTTCTGTTGTCGGAGGACGCGCAATCCGTACTGGATCTGGAAGGCTTCTCCATGCTCAAATCGGTAAACGACAAGCGAATCGGCGAGATTCAAAAGCAAGCGGCCAGCGGAACTTATAAGCTACCGTCCGGGGAATCGATCAAAATGTCCGAAAAACCGTTTGTAGAGCTCCGACAGCTTATTAACACGGCGAATCGCTTTGCCAAGACGGATAACAAAGTGCTGGATATCGTCAAGGAGGAATCCAAGTCTTATTTCAGCGGTCAAAAGACGGCCGAGGATGTAGCGAAGCTGATCCAGAACCGGACGACCACCTACTTGAATGAATAAGGATAAGGAAGAATCGCAAATCGAGAGCTCAAGTGTGCTTGAACGAGAGGTTTGCAGGGATGTCAGTAAAAACTCCAGAAAAAAATGGATCATGTAAGAAACGTGATCCTTTTTTTCTTGGGTACCGGATGCGGGAAGAAGGTCGATATTGATGAGAAAGTATGTAATAGCTTCGTTCGTCTGCCTAATCGGATTGATTGGGATTGCAGCTTACAGTGCCAGCTCCTCTCTGGATTTTCGAACCACTGAACAAGTAATCTTGAATGGGGAAGCGAACAAGGTTTCGGTTATTAACTATAACGGGCACGTGTATGTTCCGTTACGATTTATTGCGGAGAATATGGCTGCAGACGTTCAATACGAAGCGGATACAAGAAAAATTATGATCGATCAATTCAGTGTAAAGTTCGATGAACAAATATTGGCGCCGGTTCCCTATGTAGCCTATGAAAAGAAATCTCGGAACGGAACCGTATGGATGCAAGAGATTCCGCTGGTTCAAGGAAGCTCTTGTTGGATGGGATGTGTTCACGTTCCGGGAGCGCTGACTCTCACTAATGAACAAGCCGAGCACTTACCTGCGGACATGAAACCGAAATCGGAATTCGAAATAACCCACCTCATCGAGCAAGCCGAGTACCCTCCTGTCGTTGTGAAACCGGAATCGGATCTTGTGATTCAATATCCGAAAGGATTGGAACCTAAAACGCAGGAGGTTATTATGGAACCACTTTCGGTAAGTGGCCAAAAAGAAGAAAAGATTATGTCCATGGATGGCAACCGGCTGCATTTATCCGAAAAAACCGGACTTTATCTGATCTCGATCCGCTCGAATTGGGATGAAGGATATACATTGTATGCTTTTGTAATAGAGATCCGCTAACAGGAAGGGATTTATTCCAGTTACTCGCAGCTAGCGCAGACATTCATGCGAGAGTACGCAACGCGGCAATCTGTCGTGGAGATGTATTAGCACGAGCCGGTCGCCCAGTTTTTCCAATAGACGTGATTAAGAGTCTGCGGTTAATTGGTAATATTATATTTCTTCGTCCAGAAAGTGAGCATTCGTTAACCCAGTCTCACCACCCGACAAGCGGAAATGGGGGATTGTTGTGTGAGGAATTTTTGTGATTACTCTTACTCCACTCGACGAAATACGATAACTATGGCGAGGCTGCTGACTTGGATCGGCAGCATCGCTACACGAACGGGCAGTTATTTTTCAATAACTCTGTTTTTATGCTCCAGACAATGGTAAAATTTATGAGAACATGGGTTTGTTTTTGTGTATTTTCCAACGAATAGGGGAGTAGGTGTGGTTGAAATAGTTGTGCAAGCGGCTCCCGTTTGTTTCGTTAAGGAGTCGATGCGAACATGGTCCAATAGACGAACCGCCAGGCACGGCTTCTGTTATTGACCTGTCTGCTCGGCAACATGCCAAGCGTTATCCCTTAATGGAAACGTTGACAGAGCAAGTACGAGCTCACATCCAAAATCACGGTGCACAAATTAAAGTGGAACCGGGTGGATTTGAGACCGAATTTTGTTTTTGAATCTGATGCGCGAGGAGAAGGAAAAGGCATGAAGAATATGAAACGATTACTGCCTGTCTCCCTCATCGGCTTTTTCTTGGCCCTGTTTCTTCAAAGCTGCAGCGGGGGCAATCTTGAATCACAAATTTCACCTTATGAAGACCGAAACGGAAACCACTTTTCCGAAGAGGTCTTCCCGGAAACAGGCTTGGAAGCCCAAAACAGCGATAGCGGAGCGGTGTCAGGATCAAATTCGGGTTTGGACTCAGGTTTGATGGGTTCAACTTATGGATCGAGCATTGGCTCGGATTCCAGTTCCGGTTCAAGTTCTGACCCCAATGCCTGCTCCGCATCCAAACTTCAGGACATTCTTGCACCAGCAACTTCTTCAAACGCTTTTGTCAGCGTGGATTGCAATCTTAACCTGAAGCCCAGCGACGTCATCACCAAGCGACTGGTTTATGAAGGAGCCGGAGCTTCCAATCTGACGTTGAACTGCAACAATGCTAAACTGAAAGGCAATGATGGAGTCAATGAGGGAAAAGACATGATCACCGTCAAGTCCATCCAAGACGGTTCCACTTATTCACGACCTGAATATATAAAGATATCGAGTTGCATCGTTGAAGGTTCCATACGTGTGATGGGACTTGGACCAAATGGAGAGGCCGAAAACGTTTTACTTTCGTCGCTTTCCAGCGATCACACGGCCAGAGCCCAACAAGCGGCTCCGAGAAACATTGAATTTAACAATCTCACCATCCATTCCAAAAACAGAATTCCACTTTACCTCTCTCCAGGGGTGACCTATTCCAAAATTCTGGGCTCCATGTTTAAAGGAACCAGCGGCAGCGTCGTCATTTATCTCGATGCCGAATCCGCCTATAACACCATTAAAAACAACGAGTTCAATGTCACAACAAAGAGTCGTGAAGTGATTGCCATCGACGGTTCAGCGAATAATCAGATCATAAACAATCAATTTTTTGGACTGAACAACGGCGGAATCTTCCTCTATAGAAATTGTGGGGAGGGTGGGACGATTCGCCATCAAACACCGAGCTTTAATGTCATTTCTACTAATTATTTTTACTACAACAAGTATGACGGCAAGCTTCCCTCAATCTGGCTCAGCTCTCGTGATGGAGCCAAAAACTATTGCGAGCTCGATAAAGGTTACTCTTTCGGAAGCAGCGAAAGCAATCGGGACCATGCCAGCTCGAATATCATCTCTAATAATAAGATCCAAAAACTTCCTCCTTCAAAGATGATTCGCCTCGGCGGCAGTGCAACAAACAACGTCATTACAGGAAATAAGCAAGTCGAGTAAAAACGGGGCCATCAAGAGCTCACCCAAGTCCTCGAAAAAGCGAAGATCATGAATGGGAATCACGATCATATTCCCCATACTATCTATCGGACACTGAAATATGCGCAGCAGCATCCGACTGGCTTTCCGCCAAGAAATAAGTTCCCGAGCCAAACAAGCAGACCGCCCACGTTCGGCGGTCTGCTTGTTTGGCTGGCTCCATTACTTTTTCGATGCTTTTTGCTCCGCGATCCCCTTGTTGATCAATTCCTCGGCATTTCGCAGCGCTGTATTGACGTCGACTTCCATACCTTCGGTAAACATTTTTTGGACTTCCGCAATCATGATTGCTTGCGCTTTGGAGTAATAAAGAAGTCCTGGCGTTCTTGCTGGCGGCTCTGAAGCCGGTTTGTTATAGAAGAACGAAGTGACGTGCTTGCCTTTGTAAAATTGGCTATCCGCGTGGAACGAATTTTTCATCTCGTCGCTTATTTTGGCTAGCGGCGGCGCAAATCCCTTCTTGGTCAGCTTCAACTGCGCTTCGTCCGACGTAATAAACGCAGAAACGTTCATTGCAGCTTCTTTATTTTTACTCGTATTCGTTATAAAGAAGAAACGCGGGCTTCCCCACAAGGCGCCATTCGGTTTTTCTTTGAAGGTAGGAACGGAGACGATATCCCATTCGAACGTTTTGAACTGATCTGGCTGAGCGAATATTTGCATGCCGGAGGTACCGGTTGCGAATACTTTCAAGTCCTCCTCGGTGTAACCCGATTTGCTGTCAAACTTCAAGCCGGGCAGCTTGTAGAAGCGGACGAATCCATTGATCAGCGTCTTCCATTGATCGGTGTTGACCGCCGCTTTATCCTCCTTCGCATCGAGATAAGGCAGGGAGAACTGGTTGAATTCCATAAACATTTGGTGCCAGCGCTCGCTGTATCCGCGATATTGGACGCCGCCTTCATTTCTCGTCAGCTTTTGGGCGATTTCGTAAGTGTCATCCCATGTCATGCCGTCCTTCGGATAAGCGACGCCGAATTTATCGAACAGCGTTTTGTTGTAGTGAAGAGCGAATGACGCGGCGTTGATCGGAATACCGATTATTTTGCCGTTCGTGTAATATTTCATCGTATCCAGAAAGGCGGGCTCGATTCTGCTTAAATCGAACTTAGTCGTTTTGATTAACTCGGTCAAATCTTGCTCCAAGCCGTACTCTTGCATCATAGAAGGGATGCCTCCCTTCGTACTGATAATAATATCGGGAACGTTCCCTGTCGCGATCAAGTCGGGTATTCTATTGCTGCTTTCAACGCCAGTCAGTTTGTAGTTTGGAAATTTATCCCTGATAAGCGGAGCGTAGATTTCCTCGAACTCCAATTTGCTCATCGAGCCCAAATAAAACGAAAGCTCTGCGGGCTTCTGCGAGTCGGGCGTTTGCTGCACCGCTTTCCCGTCCGTCTGGTTGTCCATGTTTGCGTTATTCGTACCGCTGCCGCCGCTTGATCCGCATGCCGTCGCAGTAATCGTCACCGCAGAGAGAAGCGCTACCATATAAGTAAATCTACTTTTCATCATGCTTTTTTCTCCCCCATATAATAGTATTGTGATTAAAAAGTGTGCTTGTTTTTGATGTTCCTAACCATCAGGTATAGCTACCGCTATGATTAGACCCCATCTTCTGGTTCATCAACTTTCAGCACAATACCAGTATATATTGTATTCGCTTTCAACAAATATGGAGTTTGATTGCAAAGCTTAGTACTTTCATGAGAATGTTTCCTAATATTCGCAATAATGTTCTATACCTCATCCTACCAGAAATAAACTGGATGATTCCGCTGAACCCCTGGAGCCGTCGATCCTATTTTCTTTTTTGGCGCCCAGGATCATCGTATCTGAAGATAAGCTAATAAAATCGAAAGAAAAGATGAGAATGCCCATGGACGGACAGTTATACTATCGGAGACTTCATTTTGGCTAGCCTGCGGGAAGGACATCGCCGCCAATCCGTTCGCCGACTCATATTAGGAAGGAGACTCATAAAATTGCAATTACTCAGCTTTAAATCATTGTGGGATATGACTGGAACATTGGAAGAAAAATTGGAAAAAATCGCGGAGGCCGGGTACGGGGGAGTCGAATTCACGCTCCCATCACAAGATAAATGGAAGCAATTCCGCGAACTCCTTGAGCGATACAACCTCGCCTTTATTGCACAGATCGTCACACGGGATGACCATATTTCATCATTCGAATCGCTTGCTAGACAAGCAGCGGAATTTAATCCGGTAAAGATCGTTTCGCACAGCGCAAAGGATAGCATGTCCTACGAGGATCAACTGCACTTTTTTGAGAAAGCTCTTGCCGTCGAGGAGGCAATTTCTGTTCCGGTTGCTCATGAAACGCATAGGGGAAGAGCGATGTTTACGCCATGGGCAACTTCGAAGCTACTGCGCCAATTTCCCGAGCTGAAAATTACGGCAGACTTTAGCCATTGGTGCTGCGTATGTGAATCGCTGCTCCAGGATCAATCAGAGAATATGTCGATTGCGCTTGATCGTGCTATTCACATTCACGGGCGTGTTGGATACGCGGAAGGGCCACAAGTCGCTGATCCGCGGGCGCCGGAATACTCCAGAGAAGTCAGAGCATTCGTCAATTGGTGGTTGGAAATATGCAAGCGACGCGCTTCGGATGGCTATGCTACCATGACGTTTACACCGGAATTCGGCCCGCCGGGTTATATGCATACACTGCCGTTTACAAAACAGCCGGTTACGGATGTTTGGGATGTAAATAAGTGGATGAACCAGTTCTTTATCGAAAAATATAGAGACGTGTTCGAATGAGGCACTCCATTAACATACAACTTGTCGCTTACAACGGCTGCGCCAATCAAGGCCACGTGCTGATGCTGCCGTCGACGACCGCAGTCCTATCCAGGTGGTGCTGAGTGCGGCGGTGGGGTAGGTCGCCAGCTATGCGAATGATAGCATGGTTCTACGGATTGTCGTTTCGGAGCCGGATCTGGCTTGCGATTGTTCTGCTCATCACACTGGCAGTAAGCGCGAATGGGACGATCTCGTACTTCATCGCCGCCAAGGTCGTGCAAAAAAACGCCTTCCGGCTCAGCGAAGATACGATCAACAAGACGGCCCAGGTCGTCGATCAGCGCCTGCGTAATATTACCGTCTCGATGATGTCGCTGACCATGAGCGATCCGTTCAGAGAGATGATGGATGATGTTGCTTCGGCGAATACGAGCCGGTACTACCAGCATTTAACCTTGTTGCAGAAGGTGTTCTCGCAATTCAGTTTCTACGACAGCTACATCCAATCGATTCTGATCGCCACTCCGATCGGCGACTTTTATCCGACGACTTCGATTCGCCTCACGAATCATTCGTTCTACGACAGCGACTTGTACCGGCAGGCCAAAATCGAGAAACGGCCTTTCTGGGTGCCGCGCCATGAAGACGCTTTCTTCTCGAATCGGGAGCAGGTCATATCGCTCGTGCTGAGCCCGATCGGGGAAATACCGAATCAGGATTATAACGTCTACATCATTGTTAATGTCAAGGAAAACGATTTGTTACGCTTGATTGCCGACAACCAGGATACGACCGAGACCGGACTGAACTATATGTTCATCAACGAAAAAGGACAGGAAATCGTTCGTTTGCCTTTTTATGCGGCTACCGACGCCAAGTGGCGGTCTTCCTTCCTCGAACGGCTGTACAGAGATACAACCGGCTATTTTTTTTATCCGCTGAATGGCAACGAATCGCTCATCAACTACGCACGAATGGAAGTGGGCGAAAATTGGATTTTACTTGGCGTCCAGTCCAAGGAGCGTCTGCTCGCTCAAGTCAACGGCATCAAACGATCGACGTTGTACGCGCTGTTCGGCTGCCTGCTGCTCTCCCTGTTCATGTCGAACGGGCTGACGAGGCTGCTGCTCAAGCCGCTATACAAGCTGCAGGAGTTGATGAAGCGGGTGGAGCATAACGACTTGAACGTGCGTTATGCCAGCCATTACCGGGATGAGGTTGCCCAGGTCGGATATCGCTTCAATCGCATGCTGGACGAAATCAAACGATTGATCCAGGACGTTACGGACGGGGAAAGGGAAAAGCGGAAGGCGGAAATCAAAGCGCTCACAGCCCAGATGGACCCGCACTTCCTCTATAACACGCTGAACACGATTTATTGCAAATCGGAGCTCGGGGCGAACGACGACGTGAACGACATGATTCTTTCGCTCTCCCACATGTTCCAGCTCGGCCTTAGCAGCGGCCGCGATTGGGTTACGCTGGAAGATGAAATTACCCACATGAAGATGTATTTGGCGATCCAGCATAAATGCTATGACACGTTATTCGATTACCGCCTCGAGATCGGCAGCGGGGTGAACCTGTCGTCGAGCGTACTGAAAATTTTGCTGCAGCCTCTTGTCGAGAACGCGATTGTCCATGGCTTTCAAAACATCGAAAACGGCGGGCACATCGACATCGCCATCCATGCGGAGGCGGCGCAGCTCGTCCTTTCGGTCAAGGACAACGGCTGCGGCATGAACATCGAAGAGGTATATCGCAACATGCACCATGCCGCCACAAGCAAAAAAGGTTATGCTCTGCGCAACATAGCGCATCGGCTGCAATTGTATTATGGCGAACAAGCGCGGATGGATCTATACAGCGAGCCGGGCCGCGGCGCGGAAGTCGTACTGCGGCTGCCGGTAACGGAAGGAGGAGGCGCAGATGATTGAACGGCTCATTCGACTATGCGTGATCGACGATATCAGCAGCGTCGTCGAGATGATTACGAGCCGGATCGATTGGACGTCATACGGGATCGAGATTGCAGGTACGGCCGGAAGCGGTGTCGACGGCCTGCGGCTCGTCGAGGAGACGCGCCCGGATATCGTGTTGACAGACATTCGGATGCCGAGAATGGACGGTCTGGAGATGACCGCTCACATCATGAAGCTGGACCCGCACTGCAAAGTCGTTATTTTGAGCGGCTATACCGATTTTGCCTATGCGCAACAAGCCATTCGGCTTGGTGCGTTCGATTTTTTGAAGAAGCCGTTCTCGCGCGCGGAAATCGTCAAAGTGGTGCTGAAAGCGAAGGAGGCGTGGGAAGAAGAGCGACGCAGCCTGATCGAGGTCCACGAAATGGAGACAAGGCTGAAGAAAAGCATGCCGCTCCTGCGCCAGGAATATTTAAACACGCTCGTTCATCACCGGACAAACGCCGAGCAGGCTGAGAATCGTTGGCGGTATTTTCAAATTCCGCTGGAACCTGTGCAGCTCGTGGCGATGATTGTGGAAATCGATCGTTTCGATGGCAGTTACGCGGCGCTGCCGACCCACGAGGTGGAACTGATCCGGTTTGCCCTGCAAAACATTCTCGAGGAAACGATCGGCACGTTTACGAAAGGCGTCGTATTCCGGGAGAGTGCGAGTCGCCACGCCTGTATTCTCAATTGTGACGATCCGGAGCTGGCCAGCCGCATCGCCGACCGCTGCTGCGCTCATATCGCGTTGTATACCCGCTTCACCATCTCGATCGGCATCGGCTTGATTGCGGACGATCTAAGCCAGCTTCCGGATTCGTACGAGCAAGCGTTGCACGCCTTTTCCTACCATTTCTACACCGGAGGCAACGGGGCATTCAGCTTCGCTCATATCGCCGGCGCCGATAAAGAGCCGCCGCGCTTCGCGCCCGCAGCCGCTCAGGAGCTGCTGTTCGCTTTGCGTGCGGGGAACCTCGAAAAAAGCTCGGTGCTGCTTACGCAGCTGCTAAACGATTTATTCACCGGGACGCCAAAGCCCGATTATATGATTAGCGTTTGTTACGAGCTGGCGTTTATGATGCTGCGGGTGCTGCTGGAGAAGCTCCCTTATGAGCAAGTTCGGGGATTGGAGCGGCGCATTCGCGAGAACAAGGCGGCGGAGCCGACGATGCAAGAGCTGCGGCAGCTGCTGGGCGACATTTGCCGCAAGGGCTGCAAGTGGATCGAGATGCAGCGCACGAGCGAGTCGGAACAAATCGTCCGGCAGTCGATGCAGTACATCCGGGACAATCTCAAGCAGCCGCTTACCGTCGAACAGTGCGCCAAACAGGCTAATCTCAGCGCCGGTTACTTCTCCAACGTGTTCAAAAAAGTCGTCGGCATGACCGTACAACAGTTCATCACGCAAGAGCGGATCGAACGGGCCAAGCAGATGCTGATCGAAGACTATCAGGTGCAGGAAATATCCGATGCGCTCAGCTACGAGCACCGGCGATACTTTAGTGAAGTGTTCAAGAAGGTGACCGGCATGACGCCGTCGGAGTTCAGACAGGCATACTTGGGCAAGGCCGGGCCGTAAGCGAAACTTCGTCGTTTTGTTACCCTGGATGTTGGTCGTGCCGCATGTACGGTCGGTGTCCCAGGCTTCATACTGGAAGAGTAAGCAGCAAATGCTTCAGGGGGCCCGCACGATATTACCGCAGCGCGGGTAACGAACGAAAGGGAGGATTTTCGGCATGAGGAAAAAGAAGATCGGGTATATGGGACTCAGCGTTCTGACGACGTTGGCGCTGGCCGCTTGCAACAGCAGTGGTGGCACCGACGGCGCAAGCCCGGGCGATTCCGCGTCCGCAACTAAAAAGGGTTCGGAAGATAAGGTGAAGCTGGAATTCTGGTCGGTTGATCGTACGGACGCCGATTACACGCGAGAAAAAATCGCCAAGTTTCAAGCCGATAACCCCGGGATTGAAATCAATTATGTTATTAAGACGGAAGAGTACAATCAGGCGATCGATCTCGCTTTTGCATCTTCGCAGTCGCCGGACATTTTCCGCGTCAAGGAGAACACGATTCAGACGTTCTACAAAAAGGGCTATCTGGAGCCGCTCGACGATTATTTTAACGCCGAGTTTAAAAACAAGTTCACGCCGCTGAAAGACCTGAACCTGTTTGACGGCAAAATGTACAGTTTCCCGAACTACGGCTACACGATGCGGCTTGTATATAACGTGGATCTGTTCGAGAAGGCCGGCATCAAAAATCCGCCGAGCACGCTGCAGGAAATGGTTGAAACGGCGAAGAAGCTTACTGCCGTCGGCAAAGCGGACGGAGCTTACGGCTTCGCCCTCAACTTCAAGAGCCCGGCCAGCGCCTTCGACCGTTCGGCGCGCGCGATCGCCGAGCTGAACGGCTATGGTGGTTACGGCTTCGATTTCAAAACAGGCCGGTTTGATGTAAGCGGATTCAAACCTATTGTCGAAGCGTTCCGACAGATGCAAGTCGACGGCAGCACCCTGCCGGGCATGGAATCGCTCGACATCGACCCGCTCCGCGCTCAGTTTGCCGAAGGCAAAATCGGCATGTACATCTCATTCTCTTCCGAGCCTGGCGTCTACCAGAACCAGTTTCCGGCCAAAATCCGCTGGGCGGCGGCGCAGGTTCCTACGTTCGACGGAACCGTGCGCGGCGCATCCGGCTTCCTAGGCGGCCAGTGGCTCAGCATCAGCAAAAACTCCAAGCATAAGAAAGAAGCCGCCAAGTTTCTGAATTTCATGTACGGCGAGCAAATCATGCTCGATTATCACGAAAAAGGATTCGGGATCTCGATGGTGCCATCGGTGCTGAGCAAAGCGAAAAAAGCGGATATCAAAGGCTTCGAATTTTTTGTTCCGACAAAGTACGACGGCGCATGGCCGATTCAGCCAACCGTTGCCGTACAAGGCGAAAAATACCAGGACGCGTTCTTCAAGTACATGCTGCAAGGCGGCGATCTGAACAAAATCATCGCCGATCTGAACAAGCGCTACAACGAGGCGCTCGACAAAGCGATTGCCGCCAAGGAAGTGGATGTGAAGCCTGATCCAAGCTTCGATCCGAAAAATTTACAAAATATGTTAGTGAAGTGAGATTAGCTCGTCAAGGCGTAGGGTCAGAAGTGGCTTCTGACCCTTTGTCGTAATTTCGGGGAAAGGTTCGTGGGACCCATGAAACAATGGAGAACGAATGCGGCGGGTGCTTTCTTCACCTTGCCCAGTCTTCTCTTGACGCTTGTGTTTACGGTATATCCAATCTTTTGGGTGTTCCGGTACATGTTTTATGATTATAAAGGGTACGGAACGCCCCGTTTCATCGGCCTGGACAACTTCCGCACCTTATGGTCGGATCATTTGCTGTGGAATTCCGTCGTCCAAACATTCGTCTATGCAGGCGGGAAGCTGATTCTTACGCTGCCGCTGGCGCTCCTATTGGCAGTTATCCTCAATCGTGCGATCAAAGGGCGACAGCTTTTGCGGGCGATTTATTTCTTGCCGACGATTATCAGCTCTGCGGTGATTTCCGTTGTGTTTTTCATCATTTTCAACTCGTACAACGGCATTTTGAACCAGTTTTTAATCAAGCTCGGTATCACCGACAAAGGCGTTGAATGGCTGGGGCCGAAATACGCCATGCTGACGGTCATTCTCATCGCGGTATGGGGAGCGATCGGCAACTATATGATTTTATTCATCGCCGGTTTGCAGAACATTCCGCATGAGATTCATGAGAGCTCGGAGTTGGATGGCGCGGGCGCTTTGCAAAAGTTTTGGTACATCACGGTGCCGATGCTCGGTCCGGTGCTGCAGATGGTCATCATGCTGGCGATCATCAACTCGCTCAAAAGCTATGAAAGCATCATGGTGCTGACGGACGGCGGGCCGATTGGCAAAACCGAAGTGATGTTTCTGTACCTGTATCGTCTCCTGTTCCCGACGCCATCGGCCAGCAGCGTACTGGAGCAGCAGATCGGCTACGGCAGCGCGGTCGGTTTCGTGACGGCGGTAATCGTCGGCGGCGTGACAGCCCTGTACTTTTATATGTCCAGAAAGTTAAATCAAAACGTCTAATCCCGTCTATCTACCGTTTTTTTCTTGGAGGAATGGATCATGCAGCAAGCAACTGCGGGAAAGCCCAAGCCGAGCGCTTCAAGCGGCGTGGTTCCCGTCTTTCTACGTCCCGGAACGATCTTTCTATGGATCTTTTTGTTGGTCATGGCGTTTCTCACGCTATTTCCGGTGCTTGTGGCCATCCTCGGTTCGTTCAAAACGAACGCCGAGTTGACCGCCGGCGCTACCATACTGCCGAAGACTTGGCACTTCTCCAACTACGTGGAGGCATGGAAGACGGCCAATTTTTCCCGTTATACGTGGAACAGCCTGTTTATCAGTATAACCACGACAGCGGGAACGCTGCTCGTCGCTTCGATGGCTGCCTACGGCGTGGAGCGGCTGCGATTCGCGGGCAGACGGATGTATGTCTTCATTCAAGCGGCCACGATGTTTATCTCTGTCGGTCCGCTGGTGCTGCATCCGCAATTCCGACTCATGGTCACGCTGCACTTGCAAACTTCGCTGTGGGGTGTCGTTATTTTGCTGGTCAGCGCCCACGCGGCCACTTACTTCATCCTGTACAGCTTCGTCAGGGCAATCCCGCGGGAGCTGGACGAGGCGGCCAAAATCGACGGCAGCTCGATGCTGGGCACGTATTGGCGGATCATCCTGCCTTTGCTTGGGCCGGGACTGGGGGTATCGGCGCTGTTTACGTTCCGTGCAGCCTGGAATGAATACATTATGCCGCTCGTGTTCACGATGAGTCAGCCGAATTTGCAGCCGCTCACGGTAGGCTTGTCCAACTTGCGCTACGGCGCTTCTGCGGCTGCGCAAACGCACTATATGATGGCCGGCGCCTGTTTGTCGATCTTGCCCATACTCCTCGTTTACGTGTTTGCCAACAAATCGTTTATGCAGATGACGGCAGGTTCGATCAAAGGATAATACCAGCTTTCATACAAGCCAGCCCTTGCTCTCGCGGGGGTTGGTTTTTATTTACAGGGGCTAAATAATTAAATATGATGGGTGGTAAGGATTTGTAAGGAAGCGATAGCTGTTTTTATAGCGAAAGGGATGATAGTCATTGTTCAATCAAAGATTGGATCAGAGGATCGCTGCAGAGCTGTTGTTGCCGGCATCCAGCTTTAATCCGTTCCCGAAATTCGCCGATCGCGAGGCATGGAGCTCGCTTCCGGAGCAGGTTACAAGCAAATGGCTGGCTTGGGCTGAGGAAAACATCGACTATGAGTGGCCTGCCTTGCCTGCTGTCAGGTATATGGACTACGTGCGTAACGGCAACCGTTCCCGTTATGAGCAGCTGTATTTCAAACGCAGAAGAGTGATTACCGAGCTGCTGATCGGCGAATGTATAGAAGGCAAAGGCCGGTTTATCGAGCCTCTGATCAACGGGCTCTGGTGCCTATGCGAGGAATCTTATTGGGTAATACCGGCTCACCTGTCCTTATCACGCAGCAGCGCCGGTTCCGAGCTGCCGGACGTGACAGATCCGGTTATCGATTTATTTGCCGCCGAAACTGGCGGCTTGCTGGCATGGACCGTTTATTTGCTGAAGGAGCGGCTTGACGAGGAAAGCGCCATGGTCGTTAAACGGATTCGATATGAAATGAAACGGCGCATTTTGGAGCCGTACCTGCAGCGCGACGATTTCTGGTGGATGGGATTCACGGGCAGGAAGGTGAACAATTGGAACCCTTGGATTTTATCCAATTGCCTGGCTGCGTTCATCCTGCTTGAGGAGGATGAGACGGATCGCAGTCGTGCGGTAGCCAAAGCGGCGAAAAGTCTCGATTTTTTCATGGACGTGTATCATCCGGACGGCTGCTGCGACGAGGGCCCCGGTTATTGGGGCCGAGCGGGCGCATCACTCTTCGATTGCATGGAGCTGCTTTATTTGGCGTCGGTCGGCAAGCTCAGCTTTTTCGAAGAACCGCTCGTTCAGCAGATCGGCAAATATATTTATCGGGCGCATATTGACGGCAATTATTATGTGAATTTTGCGGATGGCAACGCCAGATTGAACATTTCGGCGGATGTCGTATACCGGTACGGAAAGCGGATCGGCGACAGCAGAATGTCCGCATTAGGGGTATGTGCCTTTCAAATGAACGGGATTACGCGCGAATCGTTCGCGTCGCCCTTCCGGATACTGGGCGAGCTGTTCGACGCCGAAACGCTGCTTGAAACGACTGCCGCCGCACCGTACGAGAGGGACGTTTGGATGGCGGACACGCAGGTGTTCGCGGCCAGAGAGCATGCGGGAAGCCCATCCGGCCTATACGTCGCGGCAAAAGGCGGACACAACAACGAGAGCCATAATCATAACGATATCGGCCATTATATCGTCTACTACAACGGCCATCCGTTTCTGATCGATGCGGGAGTGGAGAACTATACGAGCAAAACGTTCAGCCCTAGACGATACGAAATTTGGACGATGCAGTCCGATTACCATAGCGTTCCTACCGTGAACGGGGTGCAGCAGATGGCGGGGGCGTCATTTCGGGCGACGGAGGCATCGTACGAAGCAAATGACGATATGGCTGCCGTGACGATGAATATAGCGCCGGCTTATCCGGCAGAAGCCGGCATTGTCTCATGGAGGCGCACGATCAGCTTGCAGCGCGGAAGTCACGAGAACGCAGCGGTGGAAGTGAACGACACGTTCCGGTTGTCGGCCGCCACGTCTAATCTTGTACTGAACTGCCTAACGCTGCAGGAGCCGATTATGCGGCAAGGAGGGCGTATCGAGCTTATTAATAAAATCGGTGAGACACTGCGCCTTCAATACGACAGCAACCGGCTGACGGCTGAGGTGGAGCACGTACATGTCACGGACTCCAAATTGTTGTCGGTGTGGGGAGATTCGGTATATAGATTAAAGCTGAAGGCGCGCGAACCGGCAGCGGAAGGAACTTTTCGGCTACGGTTTGCGGCGGTAGCGGGCAGCGAGATTAAGGATACCAAATAGACATGAATCCAGACAGTCTGGAGGCCGTAAGTAGCGGTTCCGGACTGTCTTTTTGAAGTAGTTCGAATTCGGTACAAATCAAATGTTTAATTGTAACATTATAAATTTCTTCTGCTTCATTGCTTCGTCATCCTCTCCATATCGCTCTGGTATACACATTGTATAAGAGCGCCGCTTCCGCATATAGTTACTCGCTGTCATCCGTTTTGTCATCCGGGCCCGTAGTCGCAGAATCAGGCTGTGCGTGACAAAAACAATGACAGCCCGTAACTATCGGCTTTCTCTTCTCCCGGCTACAATGAAAATGTCAAATGGAGATGAGCAAACGCTGAGTCTGGAGAGAGAGGATGTATCGTTTATGAATACCAGCTTTGATGTAATTGTCGTTGGGGCGAGAGTAGCAGGCGCTTCGCTGGCCTATGAATTGGCGAAGGCCGGATGGAAGGTGCTGCTGCTGGATAAAGCCCAGTTTCCGAGCGACACGTTGTCCACGCATAATTTTCTTAGCAATTCATTGGTCATGCTGCGGGAGATGGGAGTGCTGGACCGCCTCTTGGAGACGAACACGCCGCTTTACAGCCGGGCCGTTATCCAATTCGACGATACGGTGATCGACGGCCGGTTTCCGGAAGTCGACGGGGAAATGCAAGGCCTGTGCATACGCCGTAAGCATCTCGATACCCTTCTGCAGCAGCATGCTTTGGCACAAAACGGCGTGACGCTGATCGATGGGTTCCGCGTCACCGACGTCATCCGGGAAGGGGAAACGGTCACAGGGGTAAAGGGGGCGTCCCGCAGCGGCCAAACGGCGAGCTTCCATGCCAGGCTGGTGGTCGGGGCGGACGGCCGCTTGTCTGCGCTGCGCGGCCTTGTAAACAGTCCATGTCTCCATTCCGTACCGACGGATTTCGCTTCTTATGTCGGTTATTATGAAGGCTACCGGCAGGACGGCGATATCCATGTGGAATTGTACAAAATCGGCGATAAGATGGGGATTGTGTTCCCGACGAGCGACGACCGGTATGTCGTAGGCATCATGTTTCCCTTGAACGACGCGTACTGGATGGACCGATTTCAAAGCACGCCGGATACCGCCATGCTGGAAATCGCGGAAAGCGGATTTGCCGGTTCGCCTCTCCCCGGTCGCCTGAGAAAGGCACAGCAATCCGAGAAGATCAAAGGGCTGCACGGTTACAACAATGACTGGTTCCAGGGGATGGGCAAGGGGTGGGCGCTTGTAGGCGATGCTTTATCCTTCAAGGACCCGGTCGTCGGTCAAGGGATGCCGGACGCGCTTTACGGCGCACGCACTCTGACCGGCATTTTGAGCCGGTACCGCGATTGGGACGACAACTGGGAGAGGATGGCCGCAGACTATCAGTTGCAGATGGAGCATACGATGATGGCGCGCTTTCAAATGGCATGTCAATTTACTAAAAACGTTCCGTTTACACAGGAGCAGCACATGGTCAACCGGCTGATCGCCGCAAGCCCCGAGGCGACCCGCGCGTTTTTGGGCGTGTATAACCGTGCCGTGGAGCCGCAGGAGCTCGAATCGATCCTGATGGGGATGCTTTCCGGCCAATAAGGAGAGCGAACCGTGCGTGGCTGCGCACGGAGAGGACTTACAACGACATCGCAAGCTGGAAGTAACCCTCGCGTAATCCGCGATCGGGTTTAGCTTCTGGCTTGCTTCTTTCCCCTATACGATTCAGCCGGTGTCTGATACACTTTTTACCAATAGGGTAAGGATGCGTCGAACAAAGGAAGGGTAGAAGGTGAATACGGCATGATATCGATCCTTATAGCGGATGACCAGCGGCTGCTGCGGGAAGGACTGCAGACGATTCTTCAGGCGGAGGACGGGCTGAATATCGCAGGCCTGTGCGAAAATGGGCTGGAAGCTGTGCGAATGGCAAAGGAATGCCGGCCGGATGTAGTATTGATGGATATCAAGATGCCGCTGATGGACGGCATTGAGGCGATGAAGCAGATCAAACGCGAGCTGCCGGACACGATCGTGCTTATGTTAACTACCTTTGCGGAGGACCGGTTTATTGTCGACGCGATGGCGGGCGGAGCGGATGGCTTTCTGCTGAAAGACATGCCCTCCAGAATTATCGTGCAAACGATTCATGAAGCGAAAAACGGGAACGTCATCCTGCCCGCCCAAGTGGCTTCGAGGCTCGCCGCCAAGCTGTCGGTATTGTCGGAAGAACGGGCGGACACGCTGGACGAGGCCAAGATCAAGGAGCGCGGATATGCGTTCACGGAGCGCGAGCGGAGAATTATCGTTCTGATGATTGAGGGATATACGAATCGACAAATTTCCTCCATGTTGTTTATGAGCGAAGGAACCGTGCGGAATTACATCAGCGTCATCTACAATAAACTCGGGACAAGCGACCGGCAGAACGCGATTTCGATTCTGAAAGGTTTGCTGATGGAATGAACAGAGAGCGCATTTCCCTTCTCCTGTGGTGTCTCGTCTGCCTGCTCGTCTTCTGCACCTTCTTGCCCGCAGTGATGTTGGAGCGGAACAGCCGGGTCGGCGACCATCGCGAGCCTTATGCCGCGCTTGTCGGGCAGTGGGAAATCGGCTTTGGTCCGGAACGTCCGGAGGACACTGTCTGGAAGCCCTTTAATGCCGATACGAGGCTTCTGTTGAAGGGGTACAAAGGAACGGTTTGGCTGCAGCGCACCTTGCCCGAGCTGAACTGGCGGAATCCGTATTTATTTTTAGCCCGTTTTACCCATTTTGAGGTTTTGCTGAATCAGGATTCGATCTACCGGTTTCATAAGGACAACGCGAGCGACCATATCAACGGCACGAAATTGATACATCCGGTCCAGATCAATCCGCAGGACGCAGGAAAACAGCTGCTGATCCGGACGGAGTGGGAAGGCGACGCCTTGTTCGGCAACGATTGGGTATTGGCCGGCGAACCGGATCAAATATTGTATGCGCTGATCCGTTCGGAGCTGACCTTTGTGATATACGGCACTTTAAGCGTGGCTGCCGGGTTTGTCGGGCTGGCCATGTTTATTCGGCGCAAGGTGACGTTGTACGGATGGTTTGCGCTGTTCAATCTCTCCATGGGGTTATCGTTTCTGTTCTCTTGCCGGCTGATGCAATGGTTTATCGACATGGAGCATGGGTACTACTGGAATGAGCTGTTAACCCCGCTGGCGATCTGGGGCTGTATCGGGTTTTATACCAGCGCGCTTAATGCCGGCCGCCGGCCGCTGATCCTGATCGTGCATGCGATGATGGGGGTGTACGGGCTGGCGTCTGTAGCTGCTGCGATTACGCTGCCGCGGCTGTATATGGAGTACCGGATCTATGGCAACGCGACTGCAGCGGTGGCCGGCTTTATTATCGTTGCGTATGCGCTTACGCACTACAAATTATGGGCGCCGCAAGCGGCGAACGGCGACCGTGCAGCCGTCGGACGTCAGGAGCAGCTATGGCTGATGCGGGGAAACTCCACCTTTACACTATGTGCGACCAGCAGTCTGGTCCTGTATACGATGCCCGGGCTGTTAACCGAATGGCTGAGTTCGCAAACGTATTGGTACAGGATCAGTGAAGGTTTGCTGCCCAATGCTTTGTTTTTATTTATCATTTGCATGTCCATGGTTATCGTCAGCAGGGTGCGCCGGGTTCATCAGGAGGCGGAGCGCAGCGCCGCGGAACTTCTCGTGAAAAACAAGGAGCTGGAGCAGTTTCACCGCAATCTGGAGCAGCTGGTCCATACGCGTACAGGCGAGCTGGAGCAGGCCAACCGCAACCTGGCGCTCACGCTTCGCGAGAAAGCCGAAACGCTCGCCGAAAAATCCGTCTTGGAAGAGCGGAATCGGATCGCTTACGAGATGCATGACGTGGTGGGACATACGCTCACGGCGGCGATCGTGCAGATCGAAGCGACGAAAACGCTGGCTGAGCGCAATGGCGGTCTTCCCATGGAAAAGATGGATTTGTTAAGCGAGCTTGTCCGCAAAGGGCTGAATGATATTCGCCAGGCGGTCCGAATCATGAAAGCGGATGACGACCATCCGCCGATGTCGCTGGAGTCGTCTCTGCGGGAGCTGATCCAATATACCGAGGATACGATGGACATTCAGATTGAGACGGACATCTCGCTTCCCCCCGCTCCGGCTCTTGGCGCATTGACGGAACGAGTGCTGTATCATGCGCTTCAGGAGGGACTGACCAACGGCATTCGCCATGGCAAATGCGCTTGTGTCCGCTTTTCGATTCGAACAGCGGCGGATACGCTGCATTTTCAGCTTATTAGCGACGGGGAGCCGTTCGGGTCCGCCGTTCCCGGGTTCGGGTTATCGGCCATGATGGAACGGGTGGAATTGCTCGGAGGGGAAGTTTATATCCGTTCTTCCGCCGATGCGGATGGAACCCCGATGGGATGCGAGCTGTCCATCCGCTTGCCTCTGCATTGACCCGTCGTGGAACAAGGAGCTTGCCGCCGGATCATTCGACGGGCTTAGTTCATCATGCACATGCTGCTGCCTGGGGAGCCGCTATTCAACAGCCGCAGCATATGCGATAATCGCGGGGAATAGGAATGATTAGCACCCGTTATTTGGTGCGTTCAGCCGAGCCGGTTCGGGCTTTTCAGAGCTCAAGCCGGCTTTTTTTTGCGTTTTCGAAGCCGCTCCCTTTACGCAAGACGTATCCTCTCAACGGTTCCGGACGACGCTTTCAGCTTCCGCTTCTTTTCGCTCTTTGCGCAGCTGGGAGGGCGGATAGCCGGTTATTTTCCGGAATACGCGATTGAAGTACGTCGGATCGCAGAAACCCAAGTAATTCGATATTTCGTGGATCGTCATATCCGATTGGAGCAGCATGTCCCGCGCCACGGAAACCCGCAGCTGGTGAATGTAGCCAAGCGGCGTCTGGTTAAACACTTCCTTGAAGATGCGGATCACGTAGTTGGGCGACAGCTGGACAAGCTCGCATAGCTGTTCGAGCCGGATTTCTTCTTTGAAGTGCTGCTGGATATGTTTTTCAATCTGGCGGGCAAGTTTGAGTTTGGAAGAAGCGATGTTTTTTCGGTCCAATTCCTGGAGCATGGAGCCGAATATTTCCGAGATGAGTCCGTGACAGACAAATTCATGGTATGCGCTTTTGTCTATCCACGCCTGATGCAGAGCATGGAAGCGCTGGCGAAAATATTCGGCCCGGTTTGTTTTGTAGATGACGTACCCTTTCTCGGAACCGTGAGGGGCCGATAGCTGCCTGGAAGCCTCGTCAAGCTGGAAATGAGCTACATATTTCTGATGCGGAGGGAACGGGCCGTTAGTGCCGGACCGATAGGGCCCCGGGCGAACGAACAGGATGTCCCCCTTGGTAAGCTCGGTGTGGAAGTCGTCCAGTTCAAACTGAAACGTTCCCTGCACGACAAAAATGATCACATGCCGCATCGACTTGATTCTGGATCTTCGCCAGTTCGGGATATGGTCATCGAATATTACATTTTCCAGTCGAAGCATGCGCATGTCCTCCCGGTCGGCTGGTTGAAAATCTTCCTACTACCGATGAGCTTACAGGCGCAGCCGGTAAAAAGCAATCGGTTTTACCTATTTTTAATAGTGATATCGTTAAGGTATTAACATATTTTTAATGGAGTTTCGATAGGAAATCTCTACAATGGAAAGAAAGCCGGGATGGTGAGATACGTTGTCTTACCGCATATGTTCCAAATCATCGGCTCACTTATTAGAGGGGGGACGCTTTCCATAGGGGATCGGAGTTATTCATACGAGGGGAAATTATTTACAAATTGTTAAGTTATATTCGTACGGTCTTATACCATTGGAGGGCAAGCGGTGTTCAATTATGAAACTCCCGTGTACTATACGGCGAATCTGACCGGAAATCGTGCGGCCAGCGCATGGCCGGAGGGCAAAAGGCTGCCCCGCGGCTGGACCGGGGCCATGCTCGGTGCCGGATCGGAGCTTTATCTGGAATGGAAGAGGCAGGCGATGATCGCCAATCCGCCTTTCCCGAGCGAAGGCCGGCTGCGGATTACGGCTGCGCTGGATTACCGGTCGGCGTGCAAGGTAGACGTGCTGCTCGGGGTGTCGGGCGAGAAGATCGGCAGCCTCGATATTCGTTATGCGTACACATTCCAGCCGTTCGAGCTTATCCTGGACGGGGAGCGGACGGCGGCGGCATTTCGGGAAGGCGTCGTTCTGAGAATAGCCGATGGAGGCCAGCCTTTATGGATTTTCGATGAGCTGCAGGGCGATGACACGCGCCGGTTATTTGTCCCCCATCTGCTCGTTGGGGGCGGGGCGCGGGGGACCGGGCTGTTTGTGAACAGCTTCGCCTCGTTGTCCTCCTTGCAGCCTTTCGGCTGGCTGGAAGGCTGCGTGCTGGACGGACTTTACGCGCTGCGTCCGTCTGTCGGAGCGGAACGGATCGATCCGGCTATCGGGATGCATCTTCGGCAATATGTAAGCGAGGACGGAAGTCTCCGGTATGAAGACTTGCACGGTCAGGCGGCGGATGACAAACTGACCACGATCGAAGCGACTTTACCGCTTGCGGTTATCGCCAAGCTCCATCCCGATCACCCGCTGATTTCGCGGACCCTCTCGTTCTGGGAGGCCCGGCTTCAGGTAGGAGGTGGTGCGATTGTCGACGGAGACACGATCACGGCGGAAGGCGTGTATACGGTCGCATATCCGTTGGCCGTCGTTGCGGCGAAGCTGGAGCGGGCGGCTTTGGCGGAACGGGCGATCGGCGAGGTGACGCTACGCCGCGACGCGCTGGCCCGGGGCACTCATCTGTTCCTGAGGTACAACCGGAAGACGGGCGCTTACGTGTTCCGCAACTGGTCGCGGGCGTATGCCTGGTATATGCTTGGCATGACGCGAACCTGGCACGAGTTGAAATATTCCGCTTTCGGCCAGCTGCCTGCCCTGAACGAACTAGAGCGGGAGATTCGCAGGATTGCGGATGTCGCCCTGCTATGGGTGCAGCCGGAAGGCGTTTGGACTTCGTTCCTCGACGATCCGGATACCGGCATCGAAACGTCGGGTTCGGCCGGGATTGCCGCCGCACTTGCGCTCGGTGCGAAGGAAGGACTGCTGGAACGGCGGCATTACGAAGCGGCGGAGAAAGCGCTCGCAGAGATCCAGTCGTACCTGACGCCGGACGGCATTTTATCGGGCGTTACCCAGCATAATGCGGGCGGGATCGAGCTGCAAACTTGCGGATACCGCGTCTTGTCGCAGATGGGGATGGGGCTGCTGGCACAGCTGTATGCGTCTTTGGATGTAAGGAAGCCCGAATAAAAGTTAAGGGGAAAGTCGGAATCCGCCAAGCGTGCCTTGTGCCTGAGGAAGGGAGTTAGGGACGGACGCCGGTGGCTTTGCGACTTGGCAATACGGCTTAGCGGAACGCGCCGGTGGATTGGAGCGCAGGAAGGCAGCGTTTACTTCGGAACGGCGCGTTATTCCGCTGGCAGTCGAAAGATCGAATTCGTGTGATTCAGGATTGTGTAATTAGGAAAGCGCTTTATTTATGCTTTGTCATTATCGTAACGGAGGGATCGTTTTGAGGAAATATCGGGCAGGTATAAGTATGGTATGCGCAGCCATGCTCACCATAGGGGCGGCAGGCTGCAGCGGCGGCGGGGACAGTCGGGAGGGCGAGCGGGGCGGCTCGGAGACGGCCGGGAAACAGGCGGAGGCGAAGCCGCCGGAGCCGATCGAAATCGTTTTGTATGGCGGGCAATCGAACTGGACTCCAGAGATGTTCGACGCTCTCTACGGGAACGCGATCAAGAAGAAATTCCCGCATATTACGCCCAAGCTGATCCCGAACAGCAGCGTGCCGCTCGACCAGCTGATCACGGCCGGAACGCCGTTCGACCTGATGCTCGTCACTCCGTCCGGCACGCGCCGGATGGTGCTGGATTATAATCTGGAGACCGACTTGACGGAGATGATTCAGGCGAGCAAATTCGATTTGAACCGGTTCGACAAGACGATTATCGATACGCAGCGCGATATCGCCAAGGGAGGTTTGTACGGGCTGCCGGCCTTTACCCAGTTCCAGGTGCTGTTCTACAATCGGACGCTTTTTGACAAATTCGGCGTTCCTTATCCGAAAGCAGGCATGACTTACGATGAACTGTACGATACGGCGGTTAAACTGAGCCGGCTCGAAGGCGGCATCAAATATTACGGGCTCGGCACCAATATATTGTGGCAGTATCGTACGAGTCAGCTTCCTGTAGAGCTTGTCAATCCGAAGACGAACAAATCCGTATTCGACGACAAAGTGAAGACGATCTTCGCCAACTGGGTACGATTCTTCACCATACCGGGATTCGAAGCGACGGACAGGATGGCGAAAGGCTCCGATCTGGAAACTATGTTTTTCAAGGACCAGACGCTGGCGATGTATCCCCATTATACGAATGTCGCCCGGCGGCTGCCCGATACGGAAGTTCTGAACTGGGACGTCGCACCGATGCCTTCCTATAAAGAAGCGCCGGCTATAGCGTCATCGGTCGATCCGTACTATCTGTACGTCATGTCCACGAGTAAACAGAAGCAGGCCGCCTTTGAGGTCGCTGCATACCTTACCTCGCAGGAGGTTCAGATCGAGCTGGCGAAGGAAGGGTTTACGCCGGCGATCAATACGCCGGAAGTTCAAGCGGCGTTCGGACAAAATAATAAAAACTACAAAGGGAAAAATATCGCTGCCTTCTTCCCCGATAAGTTTGCGGCCGCGCCTCCGTTCTCGCCATATTACGCGATCGCCGATACGAGCATTCAAGCCGTATTTGCCGAAGTGGTCACAGGAAAAAAAGATGTCAACACAGCGTTGCGTGAAGCCGAGGCGACATCGAACAAGCGCATCGAGGAGCAGATCGCCACTACCGGGACGAAGTGACCGGCAAGGAGCGGCACACAACGCTAACCTTCCAAATGGCGAAGATGCTAAGCAGGCAAACTATTTGTCTTCCAGGTTTCAGTATCGAGAAACGGCTTGTATGGAAAGCGGCGATCATCGAACGGCCACGCAAGTTGCACCAATGCAGGGAGAGTCAGTCTTAAAGTCAGGTCCTATCATGTTCGGGTAACAGATGGGGTAAATAGGAGTGGGGAAAGGGCCGGAGATCCGCTGTGCGATTTCCGGCTCTTTGGCGTGCGGACACAAACGAGTGAGAACTTACGCGTTTAATTAATTTATTATACTCTCATTGAAATTCGCTATTTACTGATACTTACACGTTTAATATAATGAACATATAACGGATTAGGAGTGAAGAGACAGAGATGGTTACGATCAAGGATATAGCAAAAGCGGCTGGCGTTTCCCATGTAACCGTTTCCAACGCACTGAATAACGGAAAGGGGGTAAGTGAAAAGACCAAACAAAAGATTCTCGCGATTGCCGCCCAAATGAATTACAAGCCCAACCTTGCCGCCAAACGACTTGTCGATCGAAAGACGCGCCACGTCGGTCTGATTTGGCCGTCCATCAAAGGACAGTTTTTTTATCACCTCAGCATGGAGCTTCATGCGGAAGGGCTTAAGCGCGATTTCAATGTGATCATCTCGATGAACGAGCCTGCAGCGGCCTTAAGCGTGTTTAATCAGGTTTTCGCGGATAACGTTATATTTTGGTGCCATTCCACTTGGGAACCAACCAGCGAATTTTTGACAGAAAAGGAGGCTTTCCAAGGCAAACTGCTGCTGATCGGTGGCAAAAAAATGGACGGCGCTCTGACGATCTCGATCAACCGGAGAAAGGGCATCTATGAGGCGGTCAGCTTCCTTGCCGGGCAAGGCCATACACGCATCGCTTACGCGGGCGGATACAACGATAAGCTGGAAGGCTTTATGCAGGCCGGCGACGAGCGCGGGCTCGACTTTCGCCGCGAGTATCTCGTGCACCCGAACGACGAACATTTTGAAGCCAAAATGAGAAGCATGCTTGAACATGAACAAAAGCCTACCGCACTCGTAGCCGATTCACACGCGGTGTATCTAAAGGTGGATCATGTTCTGCGAAAAAACGGGGTGCGCGTTCCCGACGATGTATCGATCATCGTGTACGACGATATCCCCGAGCTGGAAGCGCTTCCCGTCCCGATAACGACCGTCGGACCTTCGGCAAGCGAGATTGCCGCCAAAGCGTTCGATATGCTGACCGGGATCGTGAAGCCTGCCGACGAATCCGATTCGTTTGACCTGATGATAGAGACGGTTCTGACCGTGCGTCAATCGGTAAAGCCGGCGGCGCCTTGACTCGTAACACGGAATTGTTGCCCGTGTTATGGAGCAGGAGCACTTCCCGGACGATTACAAAGAAGGAGCGATTCGAATGTCCGAACAAAAGATGAGCCGCAGATCGATTCTGACGGCGCTTGGTGTCGCAGGCGCAGCGCTTGCGACGGGGCAATTTATCCAAGTCACCTCCGCTCAGCAAGGAACGGTTACGGGACATATGTACGGAGGCGGGCCGGGAGGTTTGCCCGACATGTTGAAGAAGCGGGTGCTGGCATTGGACAGCATAGCCGACTTGAACGGTTATGAAGGCGAGTATGCGGGTCGGCAGGTGCATCTGATCGGCTATATGCCGGGCACGGATACGGGCGGCGGCATCTATTACTGGGACGCTGATTGTCCGAAATCCGCTCATAACGGAGGGACGATCGTCAGTCCTACCGTGCCATTCGATATGAACAATCTGGCCGGATTTTTGCAGCGTGCCGGCGAAACCGACCCTTCCGGCCTCGGATGCTGGATGGCGATCGGCCTGCTGGTTGATGTCAACACTGTTTCTGCTCTGGTTGCGGGAGGGCGCAGAGAAACGTTTCACTTTGAAGGAGAAACGTCGATATCCGCTGAAATTTTCGCCAAGTCGTCGCTCTACGCCTGGAATGCGGAGATTGTGCAGACGGCTGTCGACCATTCGATCGTTTATTTTACCGGCGTACCGGGACCGAGCTACAAGGATGTCGTCGGCTTCAGGCTCGCTCAGCCGGATTCGAGCAGTCCCGGGGGAGGGACGGCCAATAATCACGCTTCGATCAAATTCGGCGGCGGGGAATTCAACAGGGTGATGCTTAATAAGGTGGATACGGCCGCACTCGGGATCTCTTTCGGTTACGGAAGCATTCATCTGCCGCGCCGTCGCCACGAGTACGGAGTCGCTGCCTTCAACAGCTTCCGTAATATCGAGAAGATGGCGATCGAGAATATCGGGGCGTCGTACTCGATGATCGTCGGCAATGGAGTTGACGGAATTCGCGGCAACAGCCACGGGATTCGTCTGAGCGGATACGGCAAGCCGACGGACACTGCCGATGCCGAATGCGAAGGCGTTGTCGGGGCTGCCAACGTCATCCGGGGCATGCAAACCGGCGTTTCGATGCAAAATACGGCCAAAGGATTTAATCTGTCGGCCTTGTATATGGAAAATGTCGGGTATGCGGTACATGCGATCAAGGGCACGTCACAGGCGAACAATCCGACGCTCGGCCGCCTCGATTTCTCGTCCAAAAACGTAGGCCGGGGCATTTGGTCGCAGGGAGCAAGCTATACAACTTACGACTTCACGATAAACGGCACCTCCGAGGGGGCAGGAGTCGAAGAACTGACGGAATCGTCCGCCGAAGGCCACAACGTGTACCGCGGAGTGATGAGAAGAACGGCGGGCACCGGAGCGATGATCCGGTACAGCTATCAAGTAATCGATTTACTGATCGACAGCCCGGCACAGAGCGGCTGCGTTCTCTCGGGCGGCTTTTGCCGGGGCAGCGTCACGGTTACCGGAGCGGGGAGCAACGGAGTCGCCGTGTACGGGTCGAACAACAAGTTGGAAGTCGTTGCCGCCAACTGCGCCGGCTACGAGCTGCTGATCGCCGGAAACCGCAACGTCATGGACGTTAACATCGACGGTGACGTACTCCTCACAGGGAGCGACAACCAGCTTCGCGGCTTCGTAAGCGGTACGATCACGGTTCAAGGTCAAGGCAACGATATTACCGGAGTACAAGGTTATACGGCGAGAGGCAGGTATGCCGGTACGACGAATGCTGCCGGAGAAGTAGCCATCCCGCTCGGACTGAGAGCCTACTCCAAAGGCTTTAGCGTAACGGCGACGGTGGAGGATGCTGCTGAAAACGTATGGTGCCGGCTTGTCTCGCTGGATTCTTCCGGCGTGGCGACATTCGCTGTGTTCAACAACAACGTCCTTGTCGCGTCCAGCGGCGTCGTTATTCATTGGCAGGCGGAGGCGCTCTAATCGGGAGGCGGGAAGACGGATAGAGAGCTTCGCTGTTCGCAGTTGCAGTAGAATAGTAATCGATATCTGTTGAGCGGATTGCTATAATAAATACCGCTGGAATGGAAGTGAAGACCGGTATATAGTACAATGGCAGTAAAACGGCTGTCCAAAGGAGTACCTATGTGCCGAAATATAAAAACGTTGCATAATTTCGATCCTCCTGCGACCGACGAGGAGATCCAAGCGGCCGCGCTGCAATTCGTCCGAAAGCTGTCCGGATTCAATACGCCGTCCAAGGCGAATCAGGCGGCGTTTGAAGAAGCGATCCAAGAAGTAACGGAAGCAGCCCGCAAGCTGCTCGGATCGCTGGTAACGAATGCGGAGCCCCGCAACCGCGAGATCGAGATCGAACGCGCCCGGGCCCGAAACGCAAAGCGGTTCGGCACCGCTGACGAGTAGTATATAGCGCCTTGTGAGAAAAGCCCTTACCGGGCTTTTTTCAATAGAACCGAATCTTTAAGTTCTTCACCGTGCTAAAGCGACCAGGGGGCTCTTCCCTTGACAAGTCAGCAGGTGTCGGAAGTATCGCAAGTCGCTTATCGTGGCCGTTCGACTATGGGCTTGCTTATAGGGAGGAAAGAGCAAAATAGGAGCGGTCTGTACCCTTTATTTTGTCCGAATTCCGCTTGAACGGTGAAAGAAGAGCGATTTGAAGCTGCCAAAACCCGTGAAAGGGGTACAGACGCGACCAGTAGGTAGAAATAAGGGGGCAAACCGCCTCTATTTGTTTTCGTCTGGCGAAAATGCCGAAAATAGAGGGGGCCAGAGACTCCTATATTGTTTTTCTATTCGTGCCTATTTCGTTACAGCGAAGCCAGACATGATCTGCTCATAGGAAGGAGGGTAACGTGTTTTATTGGAGTAGAGTTGTTACCTCAAAACCTCCTCAACGAGCGGCTGGAGCTACGGAATCCGTTCCCTCCCATTCACAAATGCATGAGGTTTCACGCAAAAGGACCGTCTGGATGTATTGCCGGGACGGGCTTGTTCATTCGTTCTTTATTACGACGGAACCTGGATGAAGGCTAGCCCTAATAAACGCAACTTACTGTTGTTTTTCGTCGTTATATAATGTAGAAGGCGGCATATTCAAGGAAAGTGGGAAAGGGGGGGAGGAGGATTGGCAAAATGGGGTTCGTTTGTGCTGGAAATGATTCGGCTCGTCATTTTGCTTATATTGAGCCTGTTGGTGCTTGGCGGGGTCGAACGAGCCGTATACGAAGCCGTATTCGGTTACCCCGTCTACCATTGGACGATGACGGCTGGCAATCTGCTTTTGTTCCTGGTATTGTACCGGAACTACTTTCAGTTCAAAGGCTGGTTCAAATCGGTGAACAACAAAAAATTGAACAAAGCCATGACACGAGGCTTGGTTACGGTCTCCGCCGTACTGCTGCTGCTGCCGATCTGGCTTTAAACCATTGGATAACCAGACATTAGAGCTATCCGGGCACCCCATCGAAACATCGTTAGTATGAAGCGATAGGGTGTTTTTGTCGTTTCGGGAAAAAGCTGCATGCTGCATCCGGTAGAACCCAAAAAGCTTTGGAATGAATCACTGTTCCCTCCGATCACATAAGATATACCAATGTTTCGAATGAGGAACGCCGGGAAGCGGCAGACTTAAGTCCGACTCGCTCCCGTTAATCGAACGTGCGGTTGAACTTCATCAGCAACTGGCCGAACATCAGCTGATCTTCGGTGGACCAGCTTTTCAGCAGCTCGGCTACGCGCTCTTGCCTGGCCTGTTTGTTTTCGGTCAATGCCGCCGCACCTTGCTCCGTAATATGCAACGAATAGGAACGCCCGTCGACGGGATCGGGAATCCGGTACACGTAACTTTTCTGTTCCAGCGCCGCCGTCTGACGGCTTACTGTTGAGACATCCAGATGAAATTCGTCTGCTAGCGTTTTGACGCTGGCGGAGCCGTGCGAAGAGATTTGGTGCAGCAGCAAATAGGCGGAGCGATCCAGGCTCCCGATTTTTTTATAGGTGGTGAACGAAGAAATCCGGCGTATTAAGATCGACAATTCCACCTCGATGATCTCTAATGCTTGATCGTTCAACTTCTCTTCCAAGAAAAAACGCCTCCTTACATGAATCCAGTAACGCTAGTCCCATCATACCATAGGAACAAGCAGGGTGTGATTGACAACTTGACAAGTGGTTGTATAATACAATTATATAGATAGTTTCATTATACAACTTGTTTGCATGAAAAGGAATCGTGAAGCGGGGGGGACGCGAATGCAAGCGAGAGATATTATGATCAGCCCGGTGTACAAAGTGAAGGAATACGACACGGTCCGTGCGGTCATCGAGAAATTTATCGATCACCGGATCAGCGGACTGCCCGTTATCAACGACCGGAATGAAATTAAGGGTTACGTAAGCGACGGTGATATTATGCGTTATATCGGTAAACACGACGATATGATTATTAGCAGTCTGACGTTTACGGCCGTCGTCAAGGGAGACGAGGAGGCGTACGACGAGCGGGTGCGCAAGCTGATGAAGGTAAACGTGATGGAGATCGGCAAGAAAAAACCGGTGACTGTTCCTTGGGACGAGGAAGTCGAAAATATAGCGGCTATACTGGGCCGGAAACAAATCAAGAAAGTACCCGTCGAACGGAATGGAGTGCTTGTCGGCATTATCAGCCGCGGCGATATTATCCGCCACTCCTTTAAGTATTTTATGTAAGACCGCTTCGGCCAAACGAATCGGAGGAATGGCTGGAAGAGTTTTTTTTCGTCTGGAAGGCGTTGTTCGCCATAAACAATTTGTGCAGACAATTTCGAAATGGACAAGAAATCAAGTCCATACCGGGCCAGCGATAAGACTTTGTCAGCGATCGTGGAACAAGACGGGAAAGCCGCATGAATTAGCGGCTTTTTATTTTTTGCCAAAACGGTTAAGGCCGTCCGTCAATCTTGGGGGCATAAGTAACAATCATTTGAATTAGAGCGACCCATCAGGATCTATTTTGTAAAAATGCTGCAGATAAAAAAGTTAACAAACAGGGTTGCCAATGTGATTTAAGAATACGTATAATGTACTTGAGTCATATGGATTAATCCTAAATATGTTTGAAGAAAGGAATTCGTATTCGTATTTAGTAATCGATTTCTAAAGAATCGGGTTTCGGGTTCCAGATGCGGAGGTGATCACGGACGTTCATAGCGTTGCACACGGAACGTGCGGCGCAAACGGCAAAACTTTGTTCAGCTAGGGTAAGCTTATTCAGCAGGAGAGACAGTATGGGACAAAACCGATATCCGATAAGCAGGGAGGATATGTGAAATGAGAACGATGAAAAAACGCATCGGGTTATCCGCGCTACTGCTGGCTGCAATCGGCGCAACTTGTATTTGGCCGGATTCTAATGAAACCGCTTACGCAAGCGGTCCGATACCGGCTTTTCCCGGAGCCGAAGGCTTCGGCATGTACGCGACCGGGGGACGCGGGGGAGACGTGTACGAGGTGACTAACTTGAATGATAGCGGTCCCGGCTCGTTCCGCGAGGCAGTCAGTCAGGGCAACCGCACGATTGTGTTCCGCGTAGGCGGCACGATCGAGCTGAACTCGCCGCTTACTATTACCAGCTCCAATTTGACTATTGCCGGCCAGACTGCACCCGGAGACGGGATTGCCGTGATCGGCCGCCCTGTGCAGCTGTCCAATACCGACAACGTCATTATGCGACATATGCGCTTCAGACTCGGCGACCGGAACAATTTGGAAGCGGATACGTTTTACATGGGCAACAGCACGAACATTATTATCGATCATTGCTCGTTTTTGTGGGGGGTGGATGAAGTCTTTTCCGCCTATCCGAATGAAAGCGTTACCGTGCAATGGTCGGTCATCGGAGAAGCGCTGAATACGTCGGTTCACTCCAAGGGCAGCCACGGCTTTGGCGGCATATGGGGCAGCGGGACAAGCTATCATCATAATCTGATTACGCACAACAGCGACCGCAATCCGCGGTTTATGACGTACATGGAGCCTCCATACCCGAATGACCGTCTGATCGACTTGCGCAACAACGTTATTTACGATTGGGGATCGGTTACGAGCCATAGCGGGCAGGGCCTTGATTTTAATATGGTGAACAATTACTACAAGTGGGGCCCGTCAACCCAGACGGCGCGTAAAAATATGATTTTTACCGGAGGAGAAAATTCGACCGCCCATATTAGCGGCAATTACATGGACGGTTCGGCAGCCGTAACGGCGGACAACATGCTGGGCGTGATCAATCCCGGCGCAACCGTAACGTTTTCGCCCGCCGAGGTGCCGCGTTCTTCGGCGTACCCGACGACCTCGGTCACAACGCATACCGCTGAGCAGGCTTATGAACTTGTGCTGGCCGATGCCGGCGCAACCTTACCGAAGCGGGATTCCGCAGACGCTCGCGTGATGGCGCAAGTACAAGAGCGCACGGGCCGGATTATCGATTCTCAGCGCGAAGTCGGCGGCTATACGGCGATGCAGGGCGGGACGGCTCCGCTGGACAGCGATCACGACGGCATGCCGGACGCGTGGGAATTGCTGCATGGTCTGGACCCAAATCATCCGTCCGACCGCAACGGCGATATGAATAACGACGGGTATACGAATTTGGAGCAGTATTTGAACGGCATCATGGGCAATGGCTCGAACAACCCGCAGGTGAGCATCGTAAGCCCGGGTCTCGATTCGTTCCATACGGCCGGCGGCAGCATGACGATTCAAGCGGCGGCCAGCGACAGCGATGGCACGATTGCAAAGGTGCAGTTTTTTGCTGATGATGTGCTGCTGGGCGAGGCGCTCAGCGCGCCGTACTCGTACACGTGGAGCTCGCTTCCGGAAGGGACCTACAGCATCACGGCCAGAGCGATCGACGACAGCGGGACGTCGACGAGCACGCCTGCGCGACCGGTCTACATTCATAATACCGGATCGATTTCGCCGTGGAGCTCGGCGGACATCGGTACGCCCGATCTGGCTGGACACGCGGATTTGACAAACGGCGAATATACGGTTAAAAGCGGAGGAGCGATCCGCGGCACCGCCGACGCGTTTCACTATATGTACCGGCCGCTTTCCGGCAACGGGGAAGTTATCGTTCGCGTGGACGAGATTACCCGCACGAACCAGCAAGCCAAAGCCGGCATTATGCTGCGGCAAACATTGGCCTCCGATTCGCGCATGGTCATGCTCGCGCTTGATCTGAACGCGCAAAAGTTCGATCCCGCCCTGCTGAGACGCAGCGGCACAGGTAACACGATTCAGACAACAACGTATGAGGCGGGCGTACCGCTCTCCCACTGGCTTAAGCTGCTTCGTTACGGCGAACGGGTCATTGTTTCTCATTCACAGGACGGCTTGTACTGGACGAAACTGGGTGAAACGACGTTCCCGAGCGGAGCCGCCTATATCGGTCTTGCAGCCGATCCGGGCCAAGAACCGACTTTGCGACTACGGTACAATACATCGCGCTTTTCCCATGTGGTCTTCAACGAAATCCCGCCGCTGCCGGAAGCGCCGCACGGGCTGACAGCGTCTCGCTCAGCAAGCGATGTACGGCTGAGCTGGGAGCCTGTGAGCGGGGCGGACTCGTATACTGTCAAACGCAGCTTGACCAGCGGCGGACCCTACCGTACTGTCGGTTCTTCGGTTTACGGTCATTTTGTGGACAACAGTATGGAGGCAGGAACGAACTATTTTTATGTTGTGCATGCAGTGAATACGTACGGTGAAAGCTTCGACTATTCCGAGGAAGCAAGCGGAGCACTGCTCGGGACGAATCCGCTCACTGCGCTGACAGCGGAAGACTTCGAGACCGCAACCCTCGGCTCGCGCGTGCCGCCGCGTATTGTAGCTACTCCTGGCAATGAAACGAATTATGCGATCGTATCGGCTGTGCCGCCGGGCTCGACTGGCAATGGGTCGTCACTTGCCGTGGAGCTGTCCGATTCCTCCACGGCTCAGACAGTGGCCAGTGTGGCGATTCCGCCGCAGTCCGGTCTATTTGCAGCCGAAGCGGACTTCATGCTGCCGCAGAGTGTCACGCCGATCCGGGCCTTCAAGGTGATGAACGGCAATCGCGCCCATGTAGAGATTCTGGTATATAACGGCGTCGGCTGCCCGACTGTACCATGCTTCTCGTATCGTTCCGCGGCTGGCTATACTGCGCTGCCTGCGAACAACAGCTTCTCACCGAATACGTGGTACAACATTCGAGCAGAAGTAGACGTCCCGAATGAAACCGCGTCCATATCCATCAACGGTCAGCTGGCGGGAACGATTCCGTTCTTTTACGGCTCGGGCTGGACCGTTCCGGCTTCCATGAACGCAATCGGCACGCAAACGGCTTCGACCGCGCAGACCAGTGTATTTTGGGACAATATGCGGATAGGCGTCTATGGTTTGCCCGCAGCCGCTGCGCTGACCGGCAGCGGCGATCATGGAGCGGCGGAGCTGAGCTGGACGGCAGTCGACGGAGCGGAGTCTTATCATGTGTACCGGATGGATACGGGACTGAACCGCTATGTGCGCATTGCCGGAGGGGTTACGCAAACGACGTTCACGGACGAGGATGTATCCGGGGGGGCTGAGTACGTATATGTCGTCGCCGCCGTACGGGCTCTGACCGGGGAAGGGGAATATTCGGCTCCGGTGGAAGTTACGGTTGCCGGGGCGACCGTACAGTCGGTCACGTCGATGTTAACCGGCTACCGCACGTCAGGAGTAATGGACGAAGCGTTGTACCGCCAGCTAGATAACAGCTTACGGCAGGCGGAACACCATCATGGAATAGGAAACAGCAAGCAAGCCGCTCATTTTATACAAAAAATGATGGAAGACCTGGACCGGTTTCGCAAGACCGGGGCCTCGGCAGAAGCTGCATCCGAGTTGATGATGGCTGCGATCGTAGACATTCAGCGTCGATGGTACTAGACGGGGAAAGCCGCGTGAAATCGCGGCTTTTCTCTTTGCGCCTACAATCGGCTGCTTACTATGCCGAACGTGCAGGACCCTGGAATGGAAAGTCGTATTATTAATAGAGGATCATAACAACGGAATAGGGGTGGATTCGAATAAATATTAGTCGATTGGATCACCTGGTGTTAACTGTCACTAATATAGAAAAAACATGTGATTTTTATTCCCGCATTTTAGGAATGAAGGTTATTCCTTTTGGAGAAGGGAGAAAAGCGTTACATTTTGGACAGCAAAAGATCAACTTGCACGAAGCAGGCAAAGAATTTGAGCCGAAAGCAAAGTCGCCTATGTCCGGTACCGCTGACTTATGTTTTATAACAGAGGTTCCTATGGACGATGTAATTCGTCATTTGGCGGATTACAAAGTAACTATTGAAGAAGGGCCTGTAGGAAAAACGGGGGCATTAGGACCGATAACATCCGTTTATATTAGAGATCCGGATGGAAATCTGATAGAGATTTCCAATTACAACTCAACGACTGAGCAGCCGTAGTTCAACTCTAACTGAAGTGAAGGAAGTGCGAACCGTCGGTGACGACGGCTCCCCGGTTCGGGCCGTTGCAGTGCTGACCACACGTGAAACATGAATATTTTTTTTGGTCATATACATACATTCAGTATGTATGTTAGAATGAATGCATCCGAACAATCCAAGGAGGAACATCGTATGCATGTATCAAGCTTTTATCCCGTCATTATGACGACTCGGATCGCGGAGAGCGCGACCTTTTACACCCGGTATTTCGGGTTCGAGATTGTATTTGAAGCGGATTGGTATGTGAGCTTGAAATTGACGCGCGGCACCGTGCCGTTCGAATTGGCTTTGCTGGACCCGACTCATCCGACGGTTCCCGCGGCATATCGGAAGCCGGTGCAGGGGATGATTCTCAATTTCGAGGTTGACGATGTCGATGAGCAGTATGAGCGGCTGATCCGCAAGGAAAAGCTTCCGCTGCAGCTCGATATCCGCGACGAGGAGTTCGGACAGCGCCACTTTATAACAAGCGATCCGAGCGGCGTGCTGCTTGATGTGATCAAGATCATTCCGCCCACGGAGGCGCACAGCGGCCAATATGCAGAGAAAATATGGTCGGGCGATCCGGAGAGCGGCGGAAGCGCATGAGCGGTACGCAGCCATTGAAGTTGTACTTCGGAGCCGAACTGGCGCAGCGTTTATCGGATTTGATTAAGCCCCATTATGCGGAATTTCCGGTCCGTTCGTTCGTGGATTCTGTAGCCGGCTTAGTCGGTCCGCTTGAGCTGAAAGGGAGAGTTGCGGTCATTGCCGACGGCTTGAAGATGGCATTGCCCGATGATTACACGGAGAGTATCGGAATATTGATGCACATCCTGGGTCCGGAAAACGAGACGGACGAGGGGATGTTTACGAACGGGTATTTCCTGATGCCGGTCGCTTATTTTGTAGAAAAGTACGGGTTGGACCACTTTCAGCTATCGATGCGGGCGCTCTGCGAAATTACGAAGCGGCATACGGCGGAGTATGCCATACGGCCCTATCTGGATATATACTTGGAGGAGAGTATCGGGCAACTTGGCAGTTGGTCGCAGGATGCGAACTTTCACGTCCGCCGTCTGGTCAGCGAAGGAACCCGGCCGCGGCTTCCTTGGGCGAAGCGGATCGGCGCGCTGCGGGGAGATCCGGCCTGTAATCTGGCGCTCCTGGAGCCGCTGCTTCACGATCCGGCGCCTTATGTCCGCAAGTCCGTCGCCAACCACCTGAACGATCTGGCGAAAGATTATAAGGAAGTTGTGCTGGACTGGCTGCGGGAGCATCAAGCTTTTGGCGGGGATTCCTACAGATGGGTGGTCCGCCATTCGCTGAGATCGCTTGTGAAATCCGAAGACCGGGACGCGCTGCGGCTGTTGAACGAACTGTAAACTACAGCGGAACAGGAGCAGGAGGAAGGATGAGAAGAAGCAAGGAAGATACGAATGAAACGATACGTTTACTAATAGAGACGGCTGGACAAGTATTCACGAGGAAAGGATACGCGGATGCGGCGCTGGAAGATATCGCAAGCGAAGCGCAGCTAACGCGCGGGGCTCTGTATCACCATTTCGGCAACAAAAAGGGAATATTCCACGCCGTGCTGGAATCCGTGCAGAAACGTATCGCGGAACGAATCTTGACCGAATCCGCTCAAAGCGACGATGTGTGGAAGCAACTGCTGCTCGGCTGCCGGGCATTCGTTACGGCCGCCGTTGAGCCTCAGCACAAGCGGATTCTGCTCATAGACGGCCCTGCTGTATTCGGCTGGGAGGTGTGGCGCACGATGGATTCGCAAAATTCGGTGAGGCTGCTGCACGAACAGCTCCAACTGCTGGAACGGGAGCATATCCTTCAACCGGTGTCCGTAGATGCGCTCACTCCCGTCATTTCGGGAGCGCTGAATGAAGCCGCGCTCTGGATCGCTCAGCAGCCCGACGAGAAGCAGGCGTTAGCCGACTCCATGACGGCCGTATCGCTTATGCTGAACGGATTTAAGCGAAACGTATAATATGCTGGATAGATCGCTACGGCGGTCTTTTTTACCGTTAAAGCAAGAATGTTAAGTTTACTGAATCGTTAAAACATGAAAAGCCTCCGCTGGCGATGGGTCATTCATCGTGGGTAAGACTTCGTTTAGAAGCTTTTATTATTTACACGAGAACATATGTTTAATATGATAAATGGGTAATTATGGAATATGGAATGCTGGCGAGCATATACCAATAACAGGATTTGTGCTTTTGTCTAATTTGCCAATCGGAGGCGAATGAACGATGGATAGTTCGCGCGAATTAGTTTATGAACTGCTGGAACGAGCCTGTGTGATCGGCCAGGCGGACGATGGGCTGCACATCTTTTGAAGGGGATTACCGCGACGCGGCCGGGCAGATCGGGATCGGTTCCGCTCACGGATCGAACGTTACCGTTCAGTCGTTTCGCGTGACGGCCGAGACTACGGCAGAAGGCGGCGAAATTACCGGACCTCCGCGCATGTCGTGGGACGGCGGTTATATTTATGTGAAGGACGAAGAGCACGAGCGGGCAATCGACTGGTACACGAAACATTTCGGGCTCGAACTGAAGTGGCCGACCTGGAACGGCAAACAGGACCCCGCATCAGAAGCGGAGAAGATGAGCTCGCTTGCTTTCCCGCAGAGAGGGCTCATTCATCTGAAGTCGAGCCGATCAGCCGAGCCGCTTGCTCACTTCCATATTGATTGGGAGACTGGTAATCGTATTAACTTTTGGCATTACTGATCGACTTAACAGCTGATGACAGTCCTTTGACGATTTATCGTAAATAATCGGAAGGATATGGACTGTTGTAAAGCGAACAACCTCAAATGGATAAACGATACGGAGGTGAGCAAACTCCATGAAAGAATGGACAGGCACCGCGGCTGTATGTTTGAATGAACATCACCAGCTGTTGATGGTGCAGGGCGAAGACGGGACGGACTGGGCGGTTCCGTCGGGAGGATTGGAGCCGGGCGAGACGCTGCGGCAATGTTGTGTACGGGAAGTAAGAGAGGAAACCGGATACGAGGCGGAGGTTGTAGGCGAGCTGTTTGTCAAAAGGAAACAGACAGCGAGCGGCATTCGGGTGGAAACGCATTATTTCGAGGTTCGGGTGACGGGCGGCGAGTTGAGAATCGCAGATCCCGACGGGATCATTACTCATGTCGGCTGGAGAACGCCGGACGAAGTGAGCGGTTGTAGTCACGCTTACCCGGAAGATCGCGAATTTTTGATCGATTATATGACGTCGAAGCGGCAGCCGGAACGGTAAGCCGGATCTGCACGCGAGGAGCTGTTACCAGCTCCCCGTATGCATTAGCTATATCGGCTGCGCCATCTGAGGGACATGGTCGGGGGCGGCTGTTTCTTCGCCTTTCCACAGAAGCTGCATCTCGGCGCAAGTTTGGAGCAGTTCGGCAAGCGTTCCTTCCGCCTCGATCCGGCCGTCCTTCATAACGAAAATCCGGTCGGCCTGGATCAAGGCCGATCTGCGATGGGAGACGGCGATGCAAGTAACGTCGCGCTCTGCGAATAATCGTTCCCACAGCTGCTTCTCGGTGTGCACGTCGAGGGCGCTGGACAGGTCGTCGAAGAGGAACAAGTCCGCTTCGGTCATCATCATCCGCGCGGTAGCCGACCGCTGAATCTGGCCTCCGGACAGCATCACGCCGCGCGGGCCGACAAACGTCTCGAGACCGAGCTGGAGGTCTTCGACGTCTTTTTCCATTACGGCTAGCCGAATCGCCCGATCCAGAGAACCGGGAGACGGTTCGTGCCCCAGGACGATATTGTCCCGAAGCGTATCACTGAACAGCCGCGGCACTTGCGATGTGTAGGCGGTTCTGGGCGGGATGAGGAAGCTTGCCGGTTCATCCAGCTCGCGACCGTTCCAGCGGATGGTCCCTTCCGAACCCGGCAGCAGCCCGAGCAGCGTCCGGAGAAGAGTCGATTTGCCGGAGCCGATTCTGCCGGTTATTACGACGAATTGCCCGCGCTTAACCCGCAAGTTCACATCGGTAATACCATGATCCGAGTTCGGATACGTATAGGAAAGTCCAGTTACTTCCAGTTCGGCGAACCGGTCGTCCCGCTGGTCGGCGGTAACGGGCAGTTCGGGCGGGGAAGCGTACATATGCAGCTCGCTGTACTCGGCGACGCGGTCCTCTTCGCCGGGACGGAACAACTCGCGCATCCGGTTCAGCGACACCTTCAGCCGCTTATGCTGAAACACCATATACCCGAATAGCGAGATGCTGGAAGCGAACATGGTCAGGTACGACGTAAACAGGGCGAAGTCGCCGACCGTAAACCGGCCCGCCTGCATCTGGGCGGCGCACATCAGCAAGATGATGCCTGTGCTAACCGTCAGCACGTGCTGATTCAGCGAACGCATCCACTGTTTGAACAAATTGTCTTTGAGCGCAGCATGCCGGCGCGCCTCGTTCAGCACCGAAAAGCGGTTCAGCACATGCTCCTCCGCTTGACCGAGCTTGATCGCTTGTACGGCGCCGAACGTCTCGGCGATAAATCCGGTTAAGCGTCCGGACGCCTCGCGGCTCAACTGGTTGTATGTTCTCGCACGGTTGCCCGACAAGTTATTGATGAGGGAAACGACGACGAGCGGCAGGATCGCCACGATGGTAATTTGCCAGTTGATCCCGGCCATGATGAGGATTGCAATGACGGCGAACGAGAGGCGTCCCCAGAAATCTACCCACGATTCGACATATTCGACCGCTTCGTTGACGTCCTCCCGGAAGCGGGTCATCGCTTCTCCAGGCGAAGCGGGAAGATTGCGTCCCGGCCAGCGCATAATACCGGCGAGCATATTCGTACGAAGAAGCGCTTGAACATGATAGAAGTACGTGACCCATTTATAAAAGGCGATAAAAAATACGCCAACTCTCGTAAAACGGACGAGGGCTACGACGATTAACGGGACCGCCAGCCAGACGTAGCCTTGCGAGGGGGCCGCCACCCGGTCGAAAAACCACTGCATACCAAGACCGACGAGCAGCGGCATGGAGTGGAACACTCCCCATAGCAGTCCGTTGATTACAAACAAAGACAGCCGAAAACGAAGCAGCCGCCCCAGAAACCGGCTTACAGTCATGCCAACTCCTCCTGTCGATCGTCTCGAAGCAGTTCCGCGTAACGGGACTTCGGATCTTGCGCAAGCGCCTGCCGCGAACCGAATTCCAGAATGCGCCCGCCGCCGAGCACCATAATTTTGTCTGTTGCCTCCAGCGTCGATAACCGGTGTGCGATCACAATTCCGGTACATTGCTCCATCAGCTTGTCGACTGCGGTTTGCAGCGCCGCTTCAGTTGCCGCATCGAGTCTGGACGACGGCTCATCCAGAATAACCAGGCTCGGCTTCGTCAGAAATACGCGCGTAAGCGCGAACAGCTGCGCTTCGCCGGCCGACAGGGATGCGCCTCCCGCCTTCAAATGGGTATCCAAGCCTTGCGGCAGGCTGTCGATCCAGGGACGCAAGCCCAGCTTGCCGGTCGTATCCCATATCTCTTCATCCGACATCCGGCTGTTGAATAAGGTCAGGTTATCCCGCAGCGTCCCGTCGAACAGCTGGACGTCCTGCGTAACCATGCCGACGCGTCTGTACAAAACTTCCAGCCGCAGCGTCCGGATATCGACTCCGCCGATGCGAATGACGCCGCTGTTAAGGTTGTACAGGCGAAGCAGCAGCCGGCTGATACTCGTTTTGCCGCTGCCGGTGCGCCCGATCAGGCCGAGACGTTCGCCCGGCTCCAGCCGGAAGCTGATGTCCCGCAGAACCGGATTGCCTTGGTTATAGCTGAAGTTTACATGGGAGAATTCCACCGCGAGAGGGCCTTCGGGAAGCGAATCCTCCGTTCCGCCGCGGATTTCGCTTTCCATCGAGAGGATCTCACGGGAACGGCGCATGCCGGACTTCGCTTTCTGGAACTCCTGCATCTGGTTGCCAAGCTGTTCGATCGGATCGTTTAACATTTGCGTATATTGAAAGATCAGGAACAGAGCACCCAGTGTCACTTGTCCCGTTATATACAGATGCACGCCCATCAGCAGCACGGCAGTGACGGCGACCGCAAACAGCGATAC
Organism: Paenibacillus sp. MAH-35; assembly: GCF_058135425.1. Lineage (NCBI taxonomy): Bacteria > Bacillati > Bacillota > Bacilli > Caryophanales > Paenibacillaceae > Paenibacillus > Paenibacillus sp. MAH-35. The sequence goes on along the minus strand of NZ_JBYUPU010000007.1, from coordinate 231,029 downwards.
CGTTACGTTCCAGGGAACGACGCGCAGCATCCAGGCTTTGCGTCCCCGCACGAACACGTTGCGCATGGCGAGATGAAACCGTCTCATCACGTACGGGACGCTGCCGCTCGTCTGCACATCTTCGATGCCGGCAATCCGCTCCTCGATAAAGCCGAATAACACTGCGCTCGCTTCGCGCTCCGCCTGGGACGATTTGACGCCCAGATCGCGAATGACGAACATCGCGCCGACGGATACGCACGTGAATATCGTCATCACGATGGCGATCGGCCAGTTGAAGACGAACATATAGCCTAAGATCCCGGCGAGCAGAATAAAGCTGCCGACGATCTGGACGACGAACATCGCGAAGAAATTCGACATTCCTGATACGTCGCCGTCGATGCGCTCGATCATTTCTCCGGGCGTCTTCACGTTATGAAACCGCATGTCAAGACGCAGGCAATGGTTCAGCAGATCGGCCCGAAGCCGGTTGGTCGCCCTCCACGCCACATCGTTGCCCAGGTAGCTTAACAACACCGTTAGAAGCTGGCTGCAAACCGCCAAGACAAGAAAAATTCCGGCGAGCGTCAGTAAGCTGTCCAAGGGGCCTTGGCTGGATGCGGTGTCAATAAATCGCTGGATAATCTGAGGATTGAGGAGCTGCCCCCCCGTAGACGTCAGCAGCAGAAGCAGCAGGACGAGCATTCGTCCTTTAACCGGCAGAAGATATCGGAGCAGCCAGGTGATCGAACTTGGTTTATTTTGCGGCATGCCGCACCTCCATGTTGCTTTTGACAATGATTTTTGTCCGACTGCCCCTGGACTGGACATGCCAATGGAAAAAACTCCAAGCAAAGCGCGCCCGGAGTCAAAGGGACGACGAGACAATGTATTCCCATCATACAAGAATTTGCAATAAAAGGAAGGTAGAGAATCGGTATAACCGTTGTTGGTGCGGCGGGAAGCGGAAACATTCCCTATTGGGAAGGAATCGGATAACCGGCGAGAAATAAGTATAAATCGATACAGATGATTGAAAGGGGCAAATGTTAGGGTGATAGTAACGTGATCCAAGCGTTCTTGTTTGATATGGACGGAGTGATCATCGACTCTAATTCCGTCGCGTACGAGTTGCTGAGTGAAGCTGCCCGATCCTACGATTGCAGCATAACGGCTGACGAGATCAAGTCATGGGGGAGTTTAAGCTCCCGGCAATTTTGGTCCATTGTGAAGGAACGCTACAACTTGCCGCATGACCTTTCTACCTTGATCGGCAGCTATAATCAAGACCGCGAGATCGAGCTGTACGCATCTATGCAGCCAGTCCCCGGGGTGCTGCCGTTTTTGTTGGAGTGCAAGGAGCATGGAATGAAGACGGCGCTCGCCACAAGCGCATCGAGAAAAAGAATGGACGCCGTCCTGGATTTGTTCGGGCTGCGCGACTTATTCGATGTTACGGTATGCGATGAAGAGGTGGCTGCCTCCAAACCGGACCCGCAGATTTTTTTGCTGGCTAGCGATAAGCTTCAGATTAATCCCCGTGAATGTATCGTAATCGAAGATTCCCGGAACGGGTGGTTGGCGGCTAAGCAGGCCGGTATGAAATGTCTCGGCTTTAAAGGACTGAGCCATGTCGATGAAGATATGACAGGAGCCGATCTGCAATTTCACCAGTTTCAGGAGCTTTCGGTTGAGGGGCTGGTTCGCCGCTTTTCGCTCGATTTCGTACCGCTTGATCGGGAAGGGCTCGCTCTGCTGGAAGCGTGGTTTCAGGACCCGGAGGTGCGAAGCTGGCTAGGCGGTATACTGCCTTTAGACCGTTGGTATCGCTTCGTTCAGCAAAGCTCCGATTATTACGCGTGGAACGTATATGAAAACGGGAGCGCGGTCGGTCACATTCATATAGAGACGTACGCGGACCGTACCGCTTCGGTCGGGCTGCTGGTTCATCCTGCAATGCGATTCCGGGGCTACGGAGCCCGTTTGCTGCAGTATTTGCTTGACCGGCCTGAGCTTATGGGGATCGAAACCGTCAAGGCGTATGTAGAAACGGAAAACCGGGCCAGTCTACGTTGCTTTCAAAAAGCCGGGTTTATCGAAGAAGGTTTGGACCCTGACGGATTGGTTGTATTCACTTATCCGTTTCCGGCTGGAAATTGACTGGCGGAATTGCTAGCGGAGAACTCATTCGATAGAATAAGAGAAATGGATGAAGATGGCTAATCGGAGGCCAGCACCTGGCTCTCGATGTGTCGTATGGAAGGAAGGCTGCCAAGATGACGGAATTACACACGATTGCTGAACCCGATGTTTTGAAAAAACGGCTGATGGCTTTGACCGCGCTGGATCTGATCCTTTGCCCGGAGGAATGGCTGCGGTATCACAGTTTTATAGTGGAGTGGGCACCTCAAGTTTCGCTGGCGAAGATCGATAACGGGGCAGGCGACCACCTGTTTGTTTTGTTTACTTCGGAAGGGGTTATTATGAAAGGGTTCGATCACGAGTCGGCCTTAAGCCCTCACGCGGGAGTCGAATACGAGGTATGGACCGGTATTTATGACCAAACGCCGGAAGCACTTCTGGCTTGGCTGGACGATGAGGCGCTGGAGAAAGACGAGGTCACCTTCTGCCTATGGCGGGAAGCCGGAGATTCCGTCTGGCGGAAAGGCAACGTAGAAATCCCCGACGGGGAGGAGGATGGCTCCGGCTTTCTGCTCGGTACGATCTTTGAAACGCCGGAAGATTATGCCGATTGGGCGGAGGGTTACTTCGAGATGACAGTGCCGCTTGAAACGGTGCAGCAGATCTACGCCGGCGCTCCGATTACGGCCGACATGATTCGCACTTTGAACGCGGAACGGGATGTAGCGGAGGCTTTGCGAGAGTTGGAGGAGCTGTTTGCGGGTATATAACCTATCGGAATAGAGGGACGAGCATGAGCCTTTATGTGAAGGAAGCAGGCGATTCCAACAAGCCGCTGCTTGTCTTTCTGCACGGAGGAGGGGTAAGCGGCTGGATGTGGGACAAGCAGGTCCGCTATTTCCAGGACCGTTATTCCATCTTAGTCCCAGATCTGCCGGGTCATGGCAACAGCGCCAACGTGCGCTTCATTTCGATTCGCGATACTGCTGCGGAGATCATGAAGCTGATTAAAGAAAGACGTAACGGGCGGGACCTGACGATCGTCGGATTCTCGCTGGGTGCTCAAATTGCTCTGGAGATGCTGGGCCTGGATCAGGCGACAGCCGATCGGGCGGTTATCGTGAGCGGACTCGTAAAGCCGATGAAAACTACTTGGAAACTTCTCAAGCCGCTGACCCACTTGTCGATGCCGCTTATGAAGAGCAGGACGTTTGCGAAGCTGCAAGCTCGGGTATTGTACATTAGAGATGAAGATTTCGAGTTCTACTATACAAATTCCAGGCAGATGGACGAAACGGACCTGCTTACGGTATTGGAAGAGAACATGTCGTTCGGGATTCCACACGGTTATACGCGTAGTGGCGCCAACCTGTTAGTTCTGGTCGGGGGCAAGGAGAAAAAAGCGATGCTCGAATCCGCGAAACTTCTTGCACAGAGCCACCCGAACGGCACCGGATATGCGATCCCGAAAGTCGGGCACGGCATATCGCTGGCCAATTCGGATCTATTCCATCGAATTCTTGACAGCTGGATGTCGGAGCAGGAATTGCCTAGTGAGTTGAACCCGATCTAGCCGGATAATTCGTGGGGATACACGTGTAGATTGCGCGCAGTACGTTCGCCACTACCGGAGGGCGGCATCGTTCGTTTTGCGAGTCGCTCACTTGAGTTTTCAGCAGTCAGTCGGGCAGGGTGGGACCGGACTTTTTACGAATAAATCCGGCTAGCCAAGGAAATACAAGTAAAGCTGCTTTATGTCCATACTTTACCGAATGGCTGATAAGTACAAGGATCATGTTTTTATGTTTAACTCTGTGGTTGAGTATTAGGAATACAAATTCATGATAAGAGGAGACCAACAAGATGACGATACCAGGCAATAAGTTTGTTCCGTTTTTTACGTTTGACGGACGAGCCGAGGAAGCGATGAATCTGTATACTTCGTTATTCGAGCATTCGCAAATTATGAATATAACCCGATACGGGGCTGAAGGTCCCGGGAAGGAAGGCAGCGTTATGCATGGCACCTTCCTGTTGAACGGTCAAACGTTCATGTGCATCGACAGTCCTGTCAAGCATGAGTGGACCTTCTCGCCGGGGATCTCCATCTATGTGAACTGCGAATCGGAAGCGGAAATAAGCCGTGCCTTCGAAACGTTGTCGCAAGGCGGTGTAGTGTTAATGCCGCTTCAGGCGTATCCGTTTGCCAAACAGTTCGGCTGGGTCGCCGATCCGTTCGGAGTTTCGTGGCAATTAAGCTTGCAGTAAGGGAACCGCGGTGATCCGGAAGGGGAAACGGCTGCTTGCTTCGGCAATCGGCTGGAGCGAAGGTATCCGTTCCCTCCAATGCACTAACGTCTGGGATTGCACATCAACGACCGTCCGCTCTTTTACGGACGGTTTTTCTATTGATACGAAAGGAAGAGACCGGAGTGGATAGGTTCATGGTATAATATTCGATAACTTACGACAGACACCAGGCACCAGACACAGAGGACAGAGGACAGAGGGCGGACAGGAGGAGCAGATGAAGGAGCACGAGCAACGTACTCAGGGGGACATCGATAGAGAGGAGACCGGCAAGGAGGAGGAACCGGTATGGGAAGAGCCGGACTTTCTCGACACGGATGAGGATGAAGCGGATGAAGCCGAAGAGCGGGCATACTTCGAACGCAAAGCGAGAGCGAGACAGCGCCTGAAAAAATGGATCGCGGTCACAGCTATCGCCGCTATGCTCGGCAATGTTGTCGCCTTCTGGCCGATGCTTTACAATATGCAGGCGATTCAGTTTCTGGCGATTTCGAGGAAACTGTCGCAGGACGATTCGATCGCCCGGTACAAGCAATCCGTGGTCGTCGTCGGTACGGAAGATGGAAAAGGCACCGGATTTGTCATATCGCCAGACGGTTATATTGTCACGAACCATCATGTGATCGACGGAAAGCAGAAAGCGTTTGTGCGTTTTTCAGAAGGGGCGAGCCATGAAGCGGAAGTTGTGATCAGTGAGGAGACTCTCGACCTGGCTGTGCTTAAGATCGTATCGCCCGAGTCCCAACTTCCGGCGCTTCCTCTCGAGCGGGAGTCCAAGTGGCTGCCGGGCAATCCGGTGTATGTGATCGGCAATCCTCTATTTTTCAACCATATCGCAAACCAGGGTACGATCGTTGGCGAGATCCCGGTGCAGGGTCTGGATGTGAAGGCGATGGCGCTCCGCGCTCCGATCTACAAAGGCAATAGCGGCAGTCCGGTCATCAACGAAAGCGGCGAAGTGATCGGAGTCGTATTTGCAACTACACAAGTTGAACTTGGCGGAGAGAAGGAGAAGATGGGGCTGGCCGTCCCGATCCGCCATCTGATTCCGCTGCTGGAGAAACAGTATGGCGGTCAATGACGGACGCGGAGACGGCAACGGAATTATGGCTGATGAGGAGAAAAGAGCCGCCGGATACTCGCTTTTCGTCTGACCCAGCCAGCCGTTCATTTCAAGACACGAGACAACTGAGGGGTCATCCGTAGCGCTCTCCCACCATGACCATATACGCCGGATCGGGCCTTGTCACCGTTCTCTCAGCAAATCGGTGTGCATATGCAGTAGGATGAATTCTAGAAATGGGCTCCTAAAATTACCGGGAGCTCTTCCTTTTTTGCTGATTTTGGGTTAAACTTTTGCGGTCAAGCCTCATAAGCGCTGATAGTATCCAACTTGAGGGGAGCAGATAGTGCGTGAGTAATAGAGCGGTTTTTTTGGGATCGGATGACAACGGGAAACGAACGCAAGTATATGACAGCGGTTTCTACGAACAAATGGACGGGATTCTCGAATTTATGGCGGAGCCTGTGAACCACAAAAACATCGAGTCTTTCGAGTCCGAGCTTCGGGACGTGGAGATCGCTTTCTCGACATGGGGGGTTCCGCGTTTTACTGAGGAGGAAATCAAGCGGTACTTGCCGAAATTGCGGGTATTGTTTTATGGGGCGGGGTCGGTGCAAACGTTCGCTCGTCCTTTTATGGCTTGCGGGGTAACCGTCGTCAGCGCATGGGCGGCGAATGCGGTTCCCGTCGCGGAGTACACGGCGGCTCAAATCGTATTGGCGAATAAAGGATTTTTCCGCTCGGCCGCGATGTGCAAATCCGATCACTTGGAGTCGAGAATGCTGGCGGACCAGTATCCGGGCAACTACGGCGCGAAAGTCGGCATACTCGGCGCAGGCATGATCGGCAGCATGGTCATCGAGAGACTGCAAGCGTACCGCATCTCGGTCGAAGTCTTCGATCCTTATTTGTCGGAGGAACGCGCAGCCAAGCTGGGAGTCGTCAAGTCGGAGCTGGTCGATCTGTTTGCGAACTGTCATACGATCTCGAACCATTTGGCAAACTTGCCTGCGACGGTCGGGATTTTGAATAAGGAGCATTTCGATCGGATGATGCCTTATGCGACGTTTATCAATACCGGCAGGGGCGCCCAGGTCGTAGAGCCGGACTTGATCCGGGCCCTGCGGGAGGTGCCTACTCGGACGGCGCTGCTGGACGTCACATACCCGGAGCCAGTACGAAGGGACAGCGAGCTGCTGCAGCTGGACAACGTTATTCTGACTCCCCATATCGCAGGAAGCATGAGCCGTGAGGTTGCGCGTATGGGGTTGTATATGGCGGACGAATGCAAGCGGTATTTGAACGGCGAGGCTCTGAAATTCAACGTGACGTATGACATGCTGGAAACGATGGCTTAATGGAACTTGTCCGTCATATGTGGAGAAAAAGTGTGTCCGTGCTTGTCGGCTCACCTTTTTCTCTTTTTTTTGAGGAGGATAAGGGTGGTTTATGAGGCTGTCGATTCAATGTGGACAACCAAGTGGAAAGGGAAAAGATTACCTTCTGGCGAGTTTTGTCTGGAATCCCCTACCTTACAATCCTTATTCAATCAAGGGATTCAGGACAACCTGTCTGAGCAGAAGAAGGTAACTTTTCACTTGGAACGGTCTGCTAACACTTCTACACAATGAATCGACAGGCTCCCCAGAGACTCCAATTTGTGAAGTCACAAAAGTACATTTGCGATTTTTGTTGCCCCGCTCATAACCGATGTTTCTCGAGAAAAAGGACCTCAGTCTCCACGTTACAGTGGGACTTGAGGTCCTTTTGTCTGAAAATCGTCTCCCATGTCATACGACACTTTGGAGACAGCCTCTTCCTTATGTCACTGGCGTGGGACGCAGGATTACCGGCTTTCGGCGGCCTGAAGAGACAACACCGGCCGGACTTTGTCGCCGATGCGCCACTGGATGCCGATCATAACCAAGATGACCGCCAGCATCATCAGGAAAGCGGGGAGAAAGCTGTTATAGGCATCATGCAGCAGGCCGATGGCAAACGGTCCGGCCGCACCAATGACGTAACCGCCGCATTGCGACATCGCCGACCAGCTGCCGGCTTCTTCGGCCGTGTCGGTTTCGACGATCGGCAGCATCAGAGCGAGCGGGAACAAGCCGCCTGCGCCGAGACCGAGACATACGACTGCAACCGATAGCGGGAGCCCGGATACCAGCAGAAGGATGCCGATTAGTTCGCATGTACTGCACAGGATAAGAAACTGCCGGCGTTTGCCGGAACGGGCGACCAGCGAGGGCACGATCACCGATACCGGAATTTGGACAAGCGTAAATACGGTCAGCAGCAGCGCGGCGTTTGTTTTGCTGTAGCCGAGACTTTGGGCGATCGGCGAAATCCATGCGGTTAACGAATAAAACATGCTGGCCATCAGCCCGAAGAAAAATGTGAGCATCCAGGCCCGCTTGCTGCGTATGGGAAGGCGGGAGCGGGACGCCGGCAGTCCGTTTTCGTTACGCTTCCGGATGAGCCCCGCCCAGATCAGCAAGGCGAGCACGCCCAAGACGGCCCAACACGCCAGGGTCAGCGGCAGATTGTTCCCGGTCCGGGCGTATACCGGAATCGACAGGCCGGAAGCCATAGCGGCGCCCACCGTCATCGAGGCGGAATACACGCTGACGATTCCCGGATGGTTCGGGAAATACTTTTTGATAAAACCGGAGAGCAGCGGTCCGGCCAAACTGATACCGATTCCAGCGACGACCGCGGTCAGAATCAGGAGCGTTTCCGAACCGATAAGTCCGCGTAACGCGGTGGCTGCCGTAACCAATGCGAGAGCAAGAAAAATCGTGCGTTCGAGACCGATCCGATCCCGAATCGTGGTCGCAACGACCGCGAATACCCCCATGCACAATACGGGAAGCGTAGTCAGCAAGCTGGCTGCCACTCCGCTCATTCCCGTGTTGGCCTGGATCGTCTGCAGCAAGGGAGCCACCGATGTAATTACGGGGCGTAAATTCAAAGCCGCCAAAAAAATAGCGGCCAGCAAATAAAAGGTTCTCATGGGCACTCCATCCTTTATATTTCGCGGTTAAGTAGTAACTACGAGTATAGAGAAGGAATGAAAATTGATCAATACTATCGTTTCTATTATAATCATAGAAAAATACTATTGATGGAGCGAGGATATGGATACCCGGCAAATTCAATATTTTTTAGCCGTTTGCGATCATCTTCATTTTACTAAAGCGGCAAACGAGCTCGGGATCAGCCAGCCAACTCTAAGTCAACAAATCCGCGTGCTGGAAGACGAGCTCGGTATGCCGCTGTTTGACCGGATCGGCAAAAAAATCGTGCTGACCGAAGCCGGCAAGCTGCTGCTTGTATACGGGGAGAAAATGCTTCAAGCCGAACACGATGCCAAACAATCGATTCAGGAATTGTTGCGGGGCGGAGGCGGGACGATTCGGCTCGGCGTTCTTCCTTCCGATCTGGACTTCCTGCTTGTGCCTCTGTTTATTCATTTTCATCAGCACTTCCCGTCCACGCAGCTTCAGGCGATCTCCACGCTGCGGATTCAGGAGGAAGTGTTGGACAATACCGTGGATCTCGGAATCGGCGTGAGGAATACTCCGGACAACCGGTTAACTCAAATTGCGCTTCGCTCCGAGCCCTACGAACTGGTGGTTAACCGCTCCCATCCGCTGGCGGGACGGAAGGAAGTGAAGCTGCGCGAAGTGGAGCCGCTGCCGCTGGTGATGTATCCGAGAGGGTTCCTGGGGCGCGAGCTGGTAGAGAAGGCGTGCAGGGAGGAAGGATTTCACATCTCGACCGTCATGGAGACGACGACGGCTTCTTCGCTGCTGCAGCTCGTCAAAGCCAATATCGGCGCGACGATTCAACCGCAAAGTCTGCTGAAACGGGGGCCGGAGCAATACGAACTGCTGGCGATTCCGATCACCGACCGTCCTCCTGTCCGTCACCTGGAGCTGGTCCATCGTTCGGACCGGTTTATCAGCGCTGCCCAGAAGCAGCTAACCGGGTGGCTGATTGAATTTTTTGAGCGCTAAGATCGCATGCAGGCGAAAGCTAAACACCAGATTCCAGCAGACCCCGGTCCGTGTCCAGGACGCCGGGGCATTTTGGGGCCTGTCCGAAGCGTTAACCAAATAGGCATTCGCACATATGATGTGGGGGAAATGGCAATTCGGGGAGGACATGTGAGATGGCTGACGTATTTGTGGCTCGTTCGCTGGATGAAGTGCGATTTTGGTCGCGGATTATGAAGGAGCATTCTTTGTTTTTGAAGTTGGGGTTCCGGTGTGACGACACTCAACTGATCCAGGAAGCCAACCAGTTCTACGCAATATTCGAGTCGATCGAGAACCGGGCAAACAGCTATACGGCCGGGACCGATCCGCAGACGATCCGTACATTCAATGAGGATACTTATGTCGCCGTATCCCACATATGGGCATTCAAAAGAAAAGTGCTCGGATTAATCCTGACATGCCAACTGCCGGGGGCGAACAATTTCCCGCTGCTGGTTGATCATGTGAGCAGGGAAGCCAACTATTTCAGAAACCGGCTGGCCGAGCTGAACACCGGTAGACTGGAACCGCTGCCTGATGCGATTATCGATGAAAATGTGTTCTTTCTGCGAATTATGGCCGATCATGCCAAATTTATCAGCCATCTGCTCGATCCTTCCGAGCGGAAGCTGGTGCAGCAGGCGAACGAATTCAGCCACGATTTCGACCAACTGCTGTTCCAGGCCAAAGATTTGGAATCGATGAGGCCCCAGTCGCAGACCGCACCGCTGCTCGATCAGTTTCTCGATCAAAACCGGGTCTCGGTCAAGTCACTGCGCGATTTCAAGAAGACGGCGCGCGAATTAATCGAAGCATGCCGGATCAAAAGCATCATTCATCCGCTGCTTGCGGATCACGTGTTCCGCGAAGCCGAACGTTTTCTGTTTCTGATCGATATGTTCGAAAACAGTTTGACGGGAAAGCCGGTTCCTGCCGCACATGAACTGATCATGGATTGACGGCTGCATGAGCCGGAGTGTATAACCTGGAAATCGTCCTCTGAAGGGGCACAGGAGCTAGAGCGGTATACCCTTCACAGGACGATTTTTGCGGTTAACGGTGGCAAGCCGGCCGCTTCACGCCTGATCGAACCAGCACACTTTGTTGGGGCCGGTTAGCGGGAGCGGTTCCCGGTTGAGCCGGAGCTCGACGAGCGTTGTCGTAAACGGGTAAAAAAATTTAACTTCCGTATCGCCGAGCAGGGGCGACAAATCCAAAGCCGCATGCCACGTGCCGTCCGCGTCGTATGGCTGCTGTCCGCCATTTGTATCGCCAGAGATGCCATGATACGTAACGAACGATGAGCCGGAAGAGGCGATCACGCGCAGAATCAGGCTTTGGAGGGAGCCGGGCTTCAGCTCTTCCAGATTGACATGAAAATTCCGCAGGCTCGTATCGCCGCTATACGCATGCACGTCTACATCAAAGTATTGGAGCTCTTCCGGCCCGCAGTGATGCCGCCGGCCTTCAAGCTGTACATAATAGTCCGGTACCGGTTCGCCCCGTTCGTCGATGACCCGGATCACAAACTGCTGCCAAGGGGTCAACCGGGCCATTGTGTCCCGGGTTAGGGCGTTGACGCGCCGATGCCAGTCTGCGAGTTCCTGGCCGCTCTCCACCCCGAGCGCGTCGTATACGACCGCTGCCAGTTCGTTGGATGGCTCGCGGAGAATCGTGCCGTGATTCGCTCCTTCGACCGGAATAAACGGAATGTCGACATTGCTCCAATTCGAGATGGAGATCCGCTCTTGCTTCTCTTTGTGCTTGGCCAGATCGAGGACGATTTTCCGGGAGTTCAGCGCGCAGCCTGCCCATCGTACGGTCCCGTCCGTCCCGGCGTCGCTGATCAGCTTCTTGAGGCCGCCATATCCCAGCGTACCGCAAAATGTAAACACATACGGGGTATCGCCGTTCGGGCCGTAGCAAGGCGTAAGACCGAGCAAATCGGTCTCCGCCAATTCCCAGGTGAACTTGCTCCCGAGCTCCAGTCCGTCCAAAACCCGGTCCCCGGCTTCCAGAAAGTCAGGGCCGAATTCTTTCCGGCCTTTGAATATACCGCCAAGCCAGCTTCGGCCTTTGTGAGCGAGCGGGGAGCCGAAGCTGGCCGGTGCAAGCCCGATCAGATGCTTCAAGCGGCTCCGTCTCGAGGCGTACACCGACAACCAGGAGCGCACGACGAGCATCCCGGTCGAATGGACGATCGCATCGAATTCATCGTCTCCGCCCAGGCCGATCCGTTCGCGGAGCGCACGGTCGAAACCTTCGGCGATATCCGCGATCGATACTTCGTTGGTTAACGTTTCATACGAACAGATGTGAAGGGTACGGGGATCGTAGCCAAGCTCGCACAGCTTGCCGACCCAGGTTTGAAACGACTTTCCTTTGTCGGAATAGCCGTGGATCAAGATGACGGGGCGTCTAGCCATAACACTCCTCCTAAAAAGTAACTGCGACGGCAGGCGAAGAGGCGAAAAGACGGAGAGACGGAAGCGGCAAGCGGACAAGTCTGCACGGAGGATAGGCTGTGTTGCCGCTAAACTATATATAGGGCGATTCGTTCCGATTCAGAAGCAAATTGTTGCGGCAGGCGCCCGGTGGGATGCGACTAAGTTGGAAGTAATTATTTTGGGGGGAGGCAGGTAATGGCTGCCTGTACAGCGAAGGTTATGTGGTCATGCAGTGAAGCCATGGATATTTCGTAGGCATAAGGGGAGAAGAGGAGTATGAGATACCGGACGATTCCGCGTACCGACATCCACGCGTCGTCAATCTGTCTCGGAACGGCGTCGATCGGCAGCACGCTAAGCGAAGCGGATTCCTTCAAGATGCTGGATACGTTCGTCGATTTGGGCGGCAATTTTTTGGATACGTCGCTGAATTATGCGGATTGGCAATGTGAGATCAAGAGCGTCAGCGAGAAAACAATCGGAAAGTGGATGAAGCTGAGACAGAACCGGAACCGGATCGTGGTCGGAACGAAGGGCGGCTGTCCGAAGCCGGCGGAGGGACGGTTTTTCCGGTTGTCGTGCGAGGAACTGGAGCACGACTTGCAGAAAAGTCTGAGCAATCTGCAAGTAAGCACGATCGATCTGTATTGGCTGCACCGGGACGATCCGTCGAGACCTGTCTCGGAGATGATCGATTTTCTGCACGAGCAGGTGATCGCCGGCAAGATCCGCAGTTTCGGCTGCTCCAACTGGTCGGTGGAGCGTATAGAGGAAGCGAGAGCGTATTCGGAAGCCGCGGGGAAGTACGGATTTTGCGCCAACCAGATGATGTGGAGTCTGGCCGAGCCGAATCCGGATGGAATATCGGATAAGACGCTGGCGGTTATGGATCAGGCAACGAAGAAGTATCACGAGACATACGATTTGGCGGCGGTGCCGTTTTCGTCTCAGGCCGGAGGCTTTTTCGGCCGCGCGCTCAGCCGCTCAGAGCTGGAGAAAGCCAAGCCTTCGCTCGGCAAATATTTCAACGACGTCAACTTCGGCCGTCTGGAGCGCGTACGCGAAATTGCCGGAGAGATCGGGGCGGCTCCCTCGGCGGTAGCGCTTGCCGTATTATTTGCGCAGCCGTACGCGGTCTACCCGATCATCGGCTCACGAACGACGGAGCAGTTGGCGGACAGCTGCGCCGCCGGACAGCTTCGGCTGGAGGAGAGAACCGCGAGATACATCGAGACAGGAGAATAATGCAAGAAGCCGCATCGTTTCCGGGACCCGACCGGCGAATATCGAGGCGGGTTTTGGTCTCAACGATCGAGAGGGAGGCGGAGAAAAAGGCCGACCAAGGAGGAGACGAATCATCGTGTTACCGGATCTCGCGGCATTATCGTTGTGGGAGATGGAGCGCGGGGAACGGGCCAAGTTTTTGAAGGCCGTCGGCGAGAACGGGTATGTCGACAATTATACGGGCGTCCGGATCTCGAGTACCGGCAGACGATTTTATATCATGCAAGCCACGGTGTGGAACCTCACGGATGACGACGGTACCCTTAGGGGGCAGACCGCGGCTTTCCGGGAATACCGTTATATCGAATAGCGGTCTTAACTTGGGCAGCACGGGTTGGCCGGACAGGAGCGCCCCTTACTTGTTAATCTCAACTGGCGCAGCGCATAAAGGCAGGTGAACGGCAATGGCTCTGAAGGCGTGGAAGTTGGCCCCGGGCAGCTTGAAAGTGATGTACATCAGTTCGTTTTTTATGAATTTGGGGTTTTACGCGCTGATTCCGTATTTAACGCTGCATCTTACCGGCGACTTCTTCTGGACTCTGGCACTCACCGGCGTCTTGCTCGGTGTCCGGCAAATCTCTCAGCAGGGGCTGACGTTTATCGGCGGTCTCGTAGCGGACAGGTTCGGCTGTAAGGAAACGTTAGTATTTGGCGTCGGAGTGCGTGCCGCCGGTTTTATGTCGTTTGCTTTTTGCAGCGAAGTCTGGCATTTTTTCGCCGCGGCGATCGTCTCCGGGCTGGGCGGAGCTTTGTTCGAGCCGTCCTACCAGGCCGCCTTCGCGCGGTTGACGCCGGAACAACACCGCAAGACGCTGTTTTCTTTCAAGAACATCGTATCCAATCTGGGCATGGTATCGTCCACGATCGTAGGAAGCGTGCTGAGCTCGATCGATTTCTTTTATTTGTCTGTCGCGTCCGGCAGCATCTACGTGTTGATCGGCGGACTGATCGCGTGGGGCTTGCCGCGGCTCGAAGTCGATTTTGCCCGCAACAGCGTGTTTAAAGATATCCAACTGATTTTAAAAGACGGGCCGTTCGTCGCTTATACGCTGATTCTGATCGGGTATTACTATCTGTTTATGCAATTGTTCCTGACGCTACCTCAGTTGGCCGAAGAGGTTGCCGGCGACAAAAGCGGGGTAGCCTACGTGTACGGCGCGATCTCGCTCTCTGTCATCCTGTTCCAACTGCCGATTACCGCGAAGCTGCAAAACGTTCAAAACCGGTTTTGGCTAATCGGCCTGGGGACGCTTGTGATGGGAGTCGGACTGTTCTCGTTCCTGTTTGCCTTCAACCTGATTGCGCTGTTGGCGGGATCGGTCGTTTTTGCTTTCGGAACGATGATCGCGGGCCCGCTGCTGATGGACGTCGTGCCGATGTTCGCGCCTCCCCGGCAGCTCGCCTCGTATTACGGATTCAACGGGTACTCGTTAGCCGTAGGAGGCGCGCTGAGTACGATCGCCGGCGGCTGGCTGTACGATCTGGGTGTTGCGAAAGGTTGGCCGGGCTTGCCGTGGCTCGTCTGTCTGGGCGTTGCACTGGCGGCCGCCCTTGGCCTGTTCTTGCTGAAAGACAGCCGGAACCGGTTCCAGACGAAGCCGCAATCCTGATTATACTTACGAAATAAAACGCATGGCCGGGAAGCGGAACTGTCCCAGGCGATGCGTTTTTTTGGTGAGCCGACGATTTGTTAGGGCAGTTATGGCAAAGATGAACCCTATCCGTTTCATGTACCGGGCGGCCCCGCCAATTTCATCCGGTTGCGGTGCTCCCGGGGCGACAAGCCTTTGAACTGTTTGAACTGCTTGTTAAAGTAGCTTAACGAATGAAAGCCGCATTCAAAGGCGATGTCCGTAACCGACTTGTCGGAGTAGTCGAGCAAATAAACAGCGGACTGCAGCCGAAGCCGGCTTATGAATTCATTCGGGGAGAGACTCGTCATCTCTTTGAATTTGGTATAAAACATCGTCTTGCGCATCTGAGCCATAGCTACTAACCGATCGATCGCGATGTCCTCGCTGAAATGGGACAGCACATACTCGATGACCCGGAGCACGCCCTCATCGGTGGATCGGTCGATATGCGCATCGCGATCCAGCTCGAGGTAGTACCGGTACAGGTGCACCACAATATCGATAAAAGCTTGAAATTGTTTGGCTTGCCAGCCGGGGAGACGGTTCTCTTCTTCCAGCACAGCTTGCCTTGCGGCGTCGTGAATCGCGATGGCATAAGGCGAATGCGCCGGAATGAGCGGCGAGAACCGGCTGGCCGCCGTGTAGAAAGGCCGGAGCAGCTTGCCGCCCTCGGGAATGGAACGAACGATCGACGGGGAGAACAGCAGCATAATCCAGTGAACCGGTTTCTCCGTATCCTGTACGAGGTTGTAATGAGGCTCGAAAGGCCGGAAGACGAAGACGTCTCCGGGTTTCCCGTGATAATCGCGGCCGATCAGCCGGTATTTGGCGTCGTTCTCCAGCAGGATGCTGACCTCCAGCGCATCGTGGACATGCATATCGTGTTCGGATAACCGGCCGATCTTCCGAACGAAGTTCAGCTCCCTCTCCAGTCTTACATCTTCGTAGAACATAACGACCCCGCCTATTCGCTTGATTTCCCTATCGTATCCCGGAACGCAGCTTTCGTAAAGAAGCACATCGGACGAGATCGGCCCGGGTTGAACAAAAATACAACTTTTTGCGCCGTTTCGAGCAGTTTTCGCGGCCGCATTCCTGTACATTTAGTACAAATCCAGCTGAGGAGGCGTACGAATGAGTACAGCAGTTATCTCGAACTTTGTATTGACGGAGCAAATGATAGAGGAGTTTTACCGGGAAGGATTTTTTTACGCGCCGGGATTCATTACGCCCGAAACGGTGGAGAGAATCAACAAAGAAAATGCGGATTTTGCGAACCAATCGGAAAGCGGGAAGTGGAAATCCAACGGATTCATCCATTTCGACAAAAGTGCGGCGCAATTTCCGGAAACGGCCTCATTGCTTGCCTCCAAGGCTCTGATCGAGGTGTACGAGAACATACTCGGAGACGAAGTTAGATTATGGATGGGCATGTACGCGGTTGTGCCTCCGCACGGAGAGGGACTTGCCTGGCACCAGGACAATATGTACACCCATATATTGGGGCATATGCTGAACGGTTTTATCGCGCTGGATACGATCAGTCAGGAAAATGCGGGATTGTGGCTCGCGCCGCGATCGCATCGTCTCGGACGCCAGGCGAATCTGAACGAGGACGGAGCGGAGCACCGCCGCGCCGCCGATCCGGAGAACGGGATGCCGTGCAAGCCGATGGCTCCCGGGGACGCCGTCATTTTCCATCGCGAGACGCTGCACCACAGTAAGACGAATCACACGGAAAAGCCGAGAAGAGCTTACGCGTTCCAGGTCGCATCGAAGGCGTGCCGTTATGCGGAGACGGGCAAACAGCTCACCGACCGGGAGCTTCTGTCGGCTTTGAAACGGTAAACGGATTACAACCAGTATCAGCCCTCCCCCAGGCAGGCGTTCGTTCCTAGCTTGGGTGAGGGTTTTTTCTTTAGGGCGAGGTCCGGGCAGGAGAGTCCTCGGTTCATTCTGGAGGAAACCAATACGATTGCGGGCTGAGGCCTGGATGAATACAATGGAAGTTATACATACAAATCTAGGAGGATTTTGTGAAATAGAAATAATACAATAATGCAGTCGCAAGCTGCTGGAGCGGCTGATGGGAGAACATCCATTTGCCGATTGCTGTAGCTGACCGATCAGCTTGAGCATACAGAAAAGGAGGGAATCCGTTGGCGGATTTGACTTTTATCCGATCCGGTGTACGTGGCGCGGAGATGTTGGAAGCTGCTGTTGCCGATGCGGACGTATCCGGACTGATGGTTTCGGGCTCGGTAGCGAGAGGGGATGCAGCGGAAGGATCGGATCTCGATCTGTACGTGTTATTAAAGAAGGGGTGCTCCAGAGATTTTTATACCGGGAATCACTCCGGAATTCTTCTGGAGATCAAGTATGCCGACTTCGATAAGGCGCTGGACAAACTGAACCGCAATAGCATGGAAATGTATAACTACTTGGACGGACATATCTTGTATGATCCGGAAGGGCTGGTGCAGAAGCTGTCCGTTATAGCAACCGAAAATTACAACGGTTACCGGAGCTCCCGGAAAGATAAAAAGGAGACGGCTCATTGGCTGTTAAGCGCCAAAACGAAAATGGAAGCGGCCGCCGGAGCGGGGGATTCGCTGAAGGCTTCGTTCGTGGCAAGCACGACTTCTTATAAAATACTCGAAGCGTTTTGGCTCGTCAATCATAAACCGATGCCCCCCTCCGGGGGGGTTCTGGCCTACCTGAAAGACTTGGAGCATGGAGCCGCGCTGCTGGAGGATTGGATGAGCCGCTATTCCTAGGTTCCGCTGAAGCCAGAGTTCGTGCGGCGCTGGAAATGATCGACTTTGTCCATCCGCTGCTTCAGAACGAGACCAATTAGCAAGGACGGGCGGGTATGGGAAAACAGGCTGCACGATCGCGGCAGCCTGCTCTTGCGCCTGTACAATAAGGAGTGGAACCTGTGACAGGTTCCATGAAACTCAGCATACGACCACGATCCACAACCCCCCGACCAATTGATCGCGCTCGTTCACTTGGGTAATCTCCACAACTTGCAGATCGCCCTTCCGCGCGCCCGGATTCGGCGTGATCGTCACGACCGCTTGACGCACTTCACCGGCTTTCATGCGAATCTTTTTCGCTCCTCCGGTACGGCCCGGAACGATCGGATTGTCCAAGAGGCCAATCAACGGACGATCGATCCGTTCGATCCCCTCAATCCGCTCGAATCGGTCCAGACGCCCGGAACGGATCGTAAGATCCATCCGAATCGCATCCGACCGGTCGCGGACCGGCAGCTCCTCCCCGAGATCGAGGCGGACCGCCCGGAGCGGTTTGTCGGAAAACTGGGCAAATCCGCAGCCAACGGATTGTCTCAGCATATGCAGCTGTTTGTCGTCAGCGGGCCGGATTTGCGCGGCTTTAACCTGAAAGGCGGCTGCATCTGGAGCAGGGTTCACCAGCGCGAAGGAGAACGAAAACGGCTTCATGCCATGGACCGCCGAATCGACGACGCTAATGTTTTTTTGGGCGACATGACGGTCGCCCGGTACGTCGAAAATCGCTGCGTTCGCGAAGCGGTCCGGTGGAATCGTAAGACTGACCCGGGCGAGCAGGCAGCGGTGGCCGCTGTCAGCGGGCGCCGGACTCCAGGGGAAGCTGATCGCTGCTTGACTGTACCCGCTCACCGTTAAGTAGCCGGAGCCGATCGGCGTCGCCGTAGCCGGGGTAAAGGCGGTCGACGGGTCTGCGACGAAAGCTTCGACGTAAGCGTCCACCGCATCGATGCCGCCGCCGTTCGTGACCACGACTTTCATCTGATTCATCTTGCCCGCGACGGCTTCGCTTCCTTCGGTCCCGTCCGACTTCACGATGGTGATGTCCGGACTGACCCAGAACGGCAATCCGGAAGCGAGCGGCTCCGAACCGTCGTCATAGGGGTGGGTGCGTATCAATAAATAAGTGATACCGTCAAATCGGCCTTTATCCCGGTCGGGATTGTCATTATGATCTGGAAAACGATCGTTTGGCATAGACGGATGAACCTCCATTTTCGCCCAGAGGCGGGATCTGTTCATGTTCTGCTTCGTAACAAGCGGCAATGTCCGCACGAAGATTTAAGGACGAAGATACGGGGTTTCGACCGGATTGGACGTTTCGAGATCATTTTTGGCCACCCACGTTTTCCAGCCGTACCCCCGGTCGCCGTCCAGGTTGTAATCCGGCAGCTTCTCCATCCGTTCGCCGATCAGCCGGGCGCAGAAATCGATGGCGCTGCCGAACTGTGCCGTATCCCACGTCAGCGAATCGACGTGGTGAGTAAACTGCATCCCTTCTCCGTACGGATCGTCACATTCATGGAGATGCTCCGCCAGCGGCTGGAACGGCCAGCTGCCGCTGATGAAAGCTTCGGGATATTGTCCATGGAACGGCTTCGGCGCAGGTTCGGCGTGTTCGCGTTCCCGGGCGGTAGTCGGGTAGATCAGATGATGCTCGGTCGTTCCGAACATCCCGTGACTTTCCTGCTTGCGCGGGTATTGGTAGAAGTTCGCATAAGCGCCGCCGGTCGTATGGGCGTAGGCTGTGTTGAGCAGCGCTTTGCCCCAGGGCATCTTGTCCAGATCCCGCGGCTCGGGGAACAGATAACCGCCCAGCACGAGACTGAACCGGACGTTGTCGTAGATTTCCCAGATTCCTTTCTGGATCTGGTACAACAGCCACTTGATCAGGCCGGTCGCTTCTAGATAGGGGAGTGTCAAAATATCTTTCGCATGGGTAATGATCCAGTCGATGGTATACTCCACCACATCGGCCAGCCACTTCGCAAAAGCGAAAAGCGCTTCGAGAATCGAGCCGACGCTGAATCCGCCGCCGCTCGGCCCGCTGCTGGGAGGGGACGGAAATCCGCTGGTGTAGTCGTTGATAAGCGCTGCGGTGGCGCTGCCCGGAGGAGGGACCGGTACGGGCTTCTTGGCGTCGCCGATCGTTGTCGATCGTTCGTACCATTTCATCCAGAGCCGGTAGGTCGTATCCAGATCGGCGCCGTTCATGGAGATCGGGTGTTCGATATCGGAGTAGGTGACGTCCATCGCCTTGACCAGCAAATGTTGCAGCTTCTCCGGAAGCTTGCCGTCCGGAAATTCGCAGAGCCGGTAGTAGTAACTTCCGGAGATGGCGTCCGGGATGTAGGTATCTTTAGAGGTGAGTCTTAAGCAGGAGGTAATCGCGCGGCTGTCGGGATAATGCTTTCTGGCGTAAGCGTCGATCCAGTTTTCGACCAGCTTGTGCCGGTGCCAATGCGTCCGGAACGGACCGCCTACGATCGAATTGACGAAAGGATGTCCGACGACGTCCGTCCCGATATGGCTTGCATATCCGAGGCAATACTTCATCAAATCTTTATCACCTTGGGCGAGGTTCCACATATTCGAGCAAAATTGGCCGGTTCTCCGGTAATGCAGGAAATCGAACCAATACCACTCTTTTTCCGGTGCGCCTTGCTGGATCTTCGGATAAAACGGATAAAACAGATCGACGTGGCTGGTCACAACTTTGCCCGCTGCAGTGAGAAGCGTGTTCGATGCAAGTGCGGCCGTATCCTTAATCTGACTGAACAAGCCTTGAAATAAAGCTTCGTCCAGCGCGGCCGTCGCGTCGTCGATCGCATCTTCGACGGGCTGGATCGTATGTTCGTAGAAGTCGCGCAGAGGTTCCATGGCGTCGTACACGGAAAACATAAAATTGACAAGATCGTCGAGCGGAGTGTCGTACTCCTTTAGGGAAAAAAATAAAAAATCCGGTCCGATGCTGCCGAAAGCGGCATAAGGACTGCAGGAATCGCTAAGCAGCTCGGCATAGTCGCGGTTCGTTTTGCGCATAGCTCTGCCCAATCGCTGCTGTACGATCATGTGAACGATAGATCCCGGCATGAAGGCTCATCCTCCTTGTCAGTATGAAAGACGAATGAAAGAAAAGATAACACAGGTGAGACAAGGAAGATGCTACCATAACCTTTGTCCAGTACAAGACCCAAAACGATCAGGCGCTTAAAAATAAGCTTCTTCTCCTAGTAGCTGTACGGCCTGGTAGAAATATGGCGGATTCGCTCGAATGCGGATGATGTTCCGCATCACGTTGCACTGCTGCGGTTACGCGGGATTATTCATTATTGAATGGAAACCGCAATAAAAACGAATCGTTTTGACGGCAGACCGATAACTGATACACTAAGTTTGAAACTTTCACTTATTGACGTAAAGAAACGAGGGAACTCTGTGCGGGAATTTTCCATCCGCCTTTCGGACCGGCGCAAGCCTTTGTTTTACCAAATCTACAGCTATTTCAAAAATCAAATTATCGCGGGACAGCTCCAGCCCGGATCGTTCCTGCCCTCGATCCGGACGTGTGCGTCGTCGATGAAGGTGAGCAAAAATACGGCGGAAGCCGCCTATCAGCTGCTTGCTTCGGAAGGTTATGTCACGAACATCCCCAAGAAAGGGTTTCAGGTGGCGGATCGAAACGAAACCCCGGCACACGGGCAAGCTTCGCTATCCATCGAGGACAACTCCCGCCGCCTGATGTACGATTTTCGCTACGGGAATATGGAGCTGGATTCTTTTCCTTTCAAGCAGTGGAATAAACTGCGCAACACCGTGGTGGCGGCCAACCAGTCGGAATACAGGGTCGAAGGTGATCCGGCGGGAGAATTAACGCTTCGGAACGAATTATCGAGGCTGCTGTACGAGGCGAGGGGAGTCCGCGCCCATCCGGAGCAGATTCTGATCGGCTCTACGCCGCAACAGCTCGTTTCCCTCCTATGCCAGCTGCTGCAGCCGCACCTGTACCGTATCGGAGTCGAAAATCCCGGTTATGACGGCGCACGGAATACGTTTATTAATTACGGATTTCAGGTGAGCCCGATCCCGCTCGATTCGGACGGACTCTTGATGGAGCAACTGGAAGCGAGCCGCGCCAATGTGATGTACGTAAGCCCGTCTCAGCAATTCGTTAACAAGATGGCGATGTCCGAGGCGAAGCGGCAGCAGCTCGTTCATTGGGTGAGTCGTAACGGGTATCTGATCGAAGACGATTACGAATGGGAGTATAAGTATGAAGACCGGTTTCTGCCCTCCATCCAAAGTCTGGCTCCGGACAAAGTGATCTACGTCGGCAGAATTTCCAAGACGCTGCTGCCGGCGGCGAATATCAGCTATCTGATCCTGCCGTATGAGATGCTCTCTGCCTTTTACGCGAAAGTTCCCGAATATGACCAGCCGGTTGCCAGACTGGACCAATTGACATTCGCCTCGTATGTCGGCGAAGGATACTGGTACAAGCATCTTCAGAAAATGCGGAAGACGTACGAGGCGAAGCGGAGGACGTTTTTCGATGCGGTCTCTTTGTATTTCGGCAGTTCGGCGGAGGCGGAATCCAAAGACGCCGGACTGCATGCTTTTTTCACGGTCAAGAGCGGGCGCAGCGAATCCGAGCTGATCGAACGGGCTCTCGCCAAAGGAGTGCAAGTGTACGGTACGTCACGGTACTGGACACGGCGGACAGAAGCGTATCCGACGCTGCTGCTGGGCTATGGGGCGTTAAGCGGCCCGGACATCCGCACCGGCATCCGGCTGCTTGCTGAAGCGTGGCTTGAAGCCGATATCCGGTGAGGGGGCGCTTTTTTCTCTTTTCTTATTTTTCATCACCCATTGCTCACGCTTGTCCTATTCAATATGTTCATTCTGTCCCTTCCGCCGGCCGATGGTTCTGTTTACTATGGAGCATAGATTCTTTCATAAGGTGGCTGAGGACATGAACTTTATTTTTGACTTGGACGGTACGATTTGCTTTAAAGGGCAGAAGATCTCAAGCGGAATTGCAGACTTGCTGGTCGAGCTGGAGCAAGCCGGCCATGTTGTCGGTTTTGCTTCCGCCCGTCCTTGCCGGGATATGCTTCCCGTCTTGGATGAACGGTTGAGAAACCGGCTTCTGATCGGAGCCAACGGGGCGATGACTTATTTCGGGGGCGAGCTTCAAGCCTCGGTTCCGATCCCTGCCGGACTTGCGAAGGAACTGCTGCATCTTTTACAAGAGTTCGATGCCGAATATCTAATCGACGACAGATGGAATTACGCCTGCCGCATGGCGGATTCGCATCCCTTCCTCCGCTTTGTAGACCCGGACAAGCTCGCGGCCCGCATCGAATTGGACCAGATCGAATCGTATATGAAAATCGTAGTGCTGTCCGGCTCCGATTTCGGCGAGTTATCCCGGAGATTGGAGCGGATGGACGTAACGATCCACCACCATTCGACAGAAGGAATACTCGATCTGACCTACAAGGGCGTAAACAAAATGTCGGCTCTGGAGTTGTCGGGTATTCCCGGCGGTCCGTTCGTCTGCTTCGGAAACGACATGAACGATCTGCCGCTGTTCGAGAAGGCCCATCATTCGGTGGCGATCGGGGATTACGAGCCTTTACTGCGAATCGCGAAGGAACGAATCCCGGCAGACGAGCATACGGAATGCAGCATCATCCGTAAGCTTCGCGAGCTGGGCGAACGATATGCATGACTTTCGGATCAAAACGTCTGGCTTCAACCTGTCTCCTTATGGAAGGGACAGGTTTTTTCATGCCAAAAGTCGCATTTCCGTATGGCCAGGGAGGCGGGAAATTGGGAGTTATGCTTTTTTCGCAAACAGGTCTGCCCGGGCTCGCGCGGGGAACGTTTACAAATCTTCCAAGTCGTTTTACAATATTTAACTTGTATGCAGGAGACGATCATGCTACAAATAAGGAATATAGTGCCAAACGAATTCCAGAGATTAACTGAAATGATTCAAATGTAACAACGGAGTATCCTATATAGTGGGAAAACGACAAATTTCACCATAAGAAACATCAAAAACTTCATCGAAAAATGACGATGAATGGCGTTTTCTGCCATGGAAATGTTTAAAAACACTTGAAATAATTATTATATAAGTTATTATAGTACGTAAGACTCAGTATATGGATGTTTCATAACAGAAAAAGGCACACTGTCCGAAAGGGCAGGCCGCAAAGCTACAGGGGCTACCCCTTCCGTCCCGCACGGAAGGCATGCCAGCCAGTTGCCTGTCACCAACGGCCAGTGGAGTCTATGGAGGTGACAATTACTTTGTCGCCTTTTTTTGTGTGCGCAGAAAGGGGGAGATGCGATAAACCCGGCATAAGGCTCGACATTTACGGCCATTATCCACTAAGCAATATACCAATGGAGGGTAGAGTATATGACGAAAGGCTTTCGAAAAAAAATAGCTCTTATTACGCTCATATTCACCTTATGTTTCAGCAGCATCGCCGCGGCGGCGCAATCGACAGGCCGTCCGACCACGATGGGGACGAACGGCATGGTAACTACCCAGCATTATCTGGCTTCCGCAGCGGCGCTCAAAGTGCTCCAGGACGGCGGTAATGCGGTTGATGCGGCGATCGCGGCGGCGGCTGTTTTGTCGGTCGTATATCCGCACTACGTCAGCATCGGCGGAGACGCGTTCTGGATGGTTTACAATGCGGAAACGAAAGAGCTGAAAGCATTAAACGCGAGCGGCCGCTCCGGGGAAAATGTCACGATCGATTTCTACAAAAACCTCGGCTACAGCCAAATCCCAAGCCGCGGCTACTTGTCGGCCAACACCGTGCCCGGCGCCGTATCGGGCTGGGAAGAAGCATACAAATACGCCAAAACGTCGATGAAAAACAGCTTGCCGTGGGATCGACTGCTGGAGCCGGCAATCCAGTATGCAGGCAAAGGCTTCCCGGTTACACCGAACCAGGAGCTCTGGACGATTATCGATACCGATACGACGCAGCCGGAGATCAAAAATCTGCAGCGGTTCGAGACGTTCCGCAACACCTTTTTGAAGCCGAACGGCGACGTGTACAAAGCCGGAGATTTGTTCGTTCAGAAAGATTTGGCCCATACGCTCGAGCAGATTGCCAAAAAAGGAGCCGACGGGTTCTATAAAGGCGAAGTGGCCGAGAAAATTGTCGCGGACATTCAGAAGCACGGCGGCGTAATGACGAAAAAAGATTATGCCGACCACAAGGCGAACTGGGTAGACCCGATCTCGGCGAACTACCGCGGCTATACGGCTTACAATTTCCCGCCGAACACGCAGGGCATGGCATCCTTGTCGATCCTGAACATTTTGAACAACTTCGATCTGAAAAACGACGTGGAAGAAGGCAGTGCCGATTACTATCACTTGATTGTCGAAGCGACGAAGCACGCCTTTGCCGATCGGGACAAGTGGTTGACGGACCCGGAATTCGCCGATATTCCGGTGGATGAGATTTTGTCGAAAGAACGTGGAATCGAGCTTGCTTCCCGGATCGACATGACGCAAGTATCGAATAACTTGAAGCCGCTCGATCCGAAGGGCGATACGGTCTGGCTGGGGATCGTGGACAAAGACGGAAACGCTGTATCGATGATTCAGAGCCACTACTTTGACTACGGCTCGGGCGTCGTAGCCGACGGTACGGGCGTATTGCTGCAAAACCGCGGCAGCTTCTTCTCCCTGGACCCGGATCATATCAACCGTCTGGAGCCGAACAAACGGACGTTCCATACGCTGAACCCGGCGATGCTTTTCAAGCACGGCAAGCCTTATCTGGTGTACGGTACGCAAGGGGGAGAGGGACAGCCGCAAACGCAAACCTCGCTCGTGACCCGGATTATCGATTACGGATTTACGGTGCAGCAAGCGATCGAGGCGCCTAGATGGCTGTACGGCCGGACGGTCGGCGCCCAGTCGAACGACGTGAAGGTCGAAGGAAGAATTCCGAAAGAAGTGCAGGACGAGCTGATTCGGAGAGGCCACTCGATCGTTGAGCTTGAAGCTTACACGGACATTATGGGACAATCCGGCGCAATTCTGATTCATCCGGATACGAATGTGAAATTTGGCGGAGCAGACCCACGTGGGGAAGGGGCCGCACTCGGTTACTAATTGGTCGCTCCTTATCGCTTAGGTTTCGGCAGACAGGCAGCCGGATCTGAGCATAAGGAGCCTTCTTGTGACTGGACATCGGCTCGATCCCAATTAATCAACTTAGGATAGGGGTTAAATGAAGTGTTATCGAACGAACAACCGGACAACAACCGAAAAGGAATTGTTACGATCGGCAAGCGGATTACCGGCAAGCTTCAAAACAAACTGATCATCTTTTTTCTGTTAGTCGCACTCGTTCCGCTGATCGGCACCGCCATCTTCGTCTACCAAAAAGGATCTTCCGAGCTGATAACCAAACAGCGCGAAAGCTACGAGAAGCTGGTGGACAGCCGGGCGAACGGGATCAATCAATGGCTGGAAGAGCGGATGGGCAATATCAAGCTGCTCGCCACGACCTCGGAAGTGAAATCAACGGACAACGCAGCCAAATCCCGTTTTCTGCAAAGCGTTACGAAAAATACGGAGTTTGACGGAAACGGCTTCCTGAATCCGAAAGGCACCGTCGAAGCCGTCGATACGCTGGAGCCGGGAACCGATCTTTCGATGAGACCGTTTTTCCACGCGGGAATGGAAGGGAGGTCGACGTTCTCCGACGTCTTGCTCGCCAAGACGACAGGGAAACGTTCGATCATTGCGGCTACGCCGGTGATCGGCAATGCCGGCGAGAAATTGGGCGTCCTGACGGGCGTTATCAATTTCGGCGATTTTGTTACGGCTTACTTGCAGGATTTGAATCTGGACGGCGGCAAAATTTATCCGATCGTGATCGACAACCTCGGAGCGATTCAAGTCCATCCCCAGGAGGACGTAATTAGCCAGCCTTTCGAGGAAGCCAGTCTGCCTGAGAGCCTGAAAGATATTTTCCGAAAGGAGAAAACGTCATCGAACACCTACACGTATCGGGACGGCAGCCAAGAATACCTTGTAGTTGCTGCGCCGATCCCTTCGACCAATTACGGCTTGTACCTTCATGTTCCGGTCAATTCGATTACGGCGGCGGTCAGCTCTATCCAAACGAGTGTAGTCGTCATTATTCTGCTGGTCAGTGCGATCGTAATCGGTTTCGCTTATATGATCGCACGCCAGATTACGCGGCCGATAAAAGCAGTTGCAGACATTATGACCCGGGTCTCCGACGGGGATTTAAGAGTCGAGCGGCTTACGATCCGTTCCCGTGACGAAGTGGGCCAGCTGGCGTTTTCCCTGAATGGAATGGTCGATCAGCTGAAGCATTTCGTAGCGCAAGTGAACCGGACGGCTACCGAAGTGGCAGCCTCTTCCGAAGAATTGTCTACCAATGCGGAGGAGACGAACAAGGCAACCGAGCAGATCGCAGTCTCCATCCAGGAAGTGGCCGACGGCAACGAGATGCAGGTGCATAAAGTCGATCAAAGCGTCAAGTCGATCGAAAAAGTGGCGATGGGCGTCCATCAGATCGCCTCCAGTGCGGAAAGCGTGGCCAAGTCTTCGATGAGCGCGTCCGAAGCGGCTGAGGCGGGCAACAAAGCGATTCAATCGGTCATCGTTCAGATGAACTCGATCGAGAAAACCGTCAGCGATATCGAAGTAATCGTCAGACGATTGGGCGACGGTTCGCAAGAGATCGGCGAAATGGTCAAATTTATATCCGATATCGCGGCACAGACGAACCTGCTCGCCTTGAATGCGGCGATTGAGGCTGCAAGGGCCGGAGAGCAGGGAAGAGGCTTCGCCGTTGTCGCGGCAGAGGTTCGCAAGCTGGCGGAGCAGTCCGCCCAATCGGCCGGACAGATCGCCCAGATGGTCGCGAACATTCAGAGCGAGACGCTGCAGACGGTGCAGTCGATGGAGCAAGGAACGCGGGAAGTGGCGATCGGGCTGGAAGTAGTAGGCCAAGCGGGCCGGTCGTTCGAGGAAATTCAGCAGACGGTCGAGCAGGTGGCGGGGCAGATTCAGGAAGTCGCTTCCTCGTCGCAGAAAATGCTTGCCGAGACGGAAGAAGTCGTTACTGTCATTAACAACATCTCCGAAATCGCAGCGCAATCCGCAGTCGGAACGACCAGTGTCTCTGCGGCTACGGAAGAGCAGCTGGCGACCATGGAGGAAGTCACTTCGTCGGCGACATCGCTTGCCAGCATGGCGGAAGATTTAAACAGGCAGGTCGGCAAGTTTCGGATATAAATAGAATAGAGGAAGTGGCGGTATTCCAGTCCGTCTGCGAACGAATCTGTCCCCGGTTAGCGCTGCACTGACGGCCGGGGACAGATTCGTTTTCGTATGGCTGGTAGGCAATAGCTCAATAGTAACCTTCGCTTATATGAACGACGAGGGCGATATCGGCGTAGGGATCGTTGATCTTGGCCAAGGAACCGGCAGAAGGCCGGGGTCCATATTGACCGTAAGGATCCGTTGTCCGGCCCGGCCATACCGGACAAATCGAAAGAAGCTATAGACAGATCCGTCCCTGATGTACTATGATAATGTTACAAACGAACATTTATATGTTTGTATTAAACATAATGGAGTTGGGGATATGAGCAGCTTAGCCAGATTGAACCGGATGTTCAGCAGCCAAGGGAAATGTTTCGACGTAGCGATCGACCACGGCTTTTTTAACGAGTTTACTTTTTTATCCGGGATTGAGAATATGAAGCAGGCGATCGAAACGATAGTCAACGCGGCTCCCGATTGTGTACAATTAAGTGCGGGGCAAGCAAGACTTCTGCAGGAGATTCCGGGCAAGCACAAACCTGGACTCGTGCTCCGGACGGATGCAGCCAACATATACGGCAGCGTGCTTCCGCGATTTCTGTTCAGCGAGCTGATGGACCGGGCCATCGAGCATGCGGTCCGTCTGGACGCGGTAGCGGTGTGCGTGAATCTGCTGCTGCTGCCGGGCCAGCCGGAGCTGCATCACCAATGCGTCCGCAACGTGGCCCAGTTGAAGACGGAATGCGAGAAATACGGCATGCCGCTTATGGTGGAGCCGCTGGTCATGCTGCCTAACGAAGCGAAGGGCGGTTACATGGTGGACGGCGATATTCAAAAAATCATGCCGCTCGTTCGCCAAGGCGTAGAGCTTGGAGCTGACGTAATCAAAGCGGATCCATGCGACGATGTGACGGAATATCATCGGGTCATCGAAGTGGCGTCGGGCATACCGGTACTCGTTCGCGGCGGCGGCCGGGCGAGCGACGAGGAGATCGTGGGCCGGACGGTCGAGCTGATGAACCAGGGCGCCTCCGGCATCGTATACGGGCGCAATGTCATTCAGCACCCGAATCCGGCCGGAATGACATCGGCTCTGATGGCAATCGTCCATAAAGGAGCTTCAGCGGAGCAAGCTCTGGCTATACTGCAAGGCGAATCCGAAGCTTAGTCCAGACTTGCCATCCTGCTCCTCGAGAGGAGATTTATGAGCAGATGATCAAACGAAGTGAACTGCAAATCGCCCGCCAGCGTACGGCGGAACTGTTCCGGCATGCCGGAATCGTCCTGTCGGAGGAAGAGAAGGAGCGCATCGAAATCGCCGAATTCGGCTTGGGCCAGCTGGAGCGGCAAGGGCTGGAGCTGGTCACCTACGTCAATACCGATAGGTATTGCGCCAAGGAGCTCGTCCTGTTCCCCGGGCAAACGTGTCCTGAGCACAAACACCCGCCTATCGGCGACGATCCCGGCAAAATGGAGACGTTCCGCTGCAGGTACGGCAGCGTGCTCCTGTATGTCGAAGGAGAGCCAACTCCGGATATTCGTGCGCTCGTACCCGAAGGCAGCGAGAACTACTACACGGTATTTCACGAAATCGTCCTGATGCCGGGCGAGCAGTACACGATTCCTCCGAATACGCTGCACTGGTTCCAGGGGGGAGACGAAGGCGCTGTCGTGTCGGAGTTTTCCAGTACGAGCCGGGATGAATTCGATGTATTCACAGATCCTCACATCAAGCGGATGCCCGAAATCGAGGAGGACTAGATGGTGAGGCTTTACAACCGGGATTGGACGCGACGGGAAATCGAAGAAAGGGTCGGCCGGATCGATCAGATCGGCGGCATTCAGCGGGTCCGGGGAGCGGAAGGGGTAGAGGATGGCGTCGAGCTGGTCCGGATCAGGACGGGAGCGGGTCTGTCCTTTGACGTGATCCCTTCCCGCGGGCTGGACATCGGCATGAGCGAATATGGCGGAGTGCCGATCGGCTGGCTCGCGCCGGGAGGCGTAGCCCATCCCGCCTACTATGACGCTCAAGGTGAGGAGTGGCTGCGTACGGCGGCAGGCGGTCTGCTGATGACATGCGGACTGATGAACGTAGGCAACCCGTCCGAGGACGGGGGAATTTCTTACGGCCTGCACGGCCGGGTTCATCATCTCCCGGCACGCCATGTCGGCGTGGAAGGTAGCTGGGACGGCGACGAATACGAGATGACGGTCAAAGGCACGGTTGACGAAACGTCGATATTCGGCGATCATCTGAGATTGACGCGGGAAATTCGCAGCAGACTCGGAGAAAACGTCATCCGTATTCGCGACAAAGTGGAGAATGTCGGGTTTACCCGGGCTGCCCATATGCTGCTGTACCATTTTAATTTCGGCTTTCCGCTCATGGAAGAGCATACGAAGATCGATTTCCCGGAGGCGGCGTTGTCTCCGCGCGAAGCGGACATGCAGGTGGACGGATACGACCGCTGGCAAGCCCCGGAAAAAGGGTATGACGAGCGGGTATACTACCATCGCAATATCCGCTCCGCACCGCGAGCGAGTGTGCGAATCCGCAACGACCGGTTCCCGACTCCCTCGGGGGCGGCGCTGCCGATCTCTGTGGAGCTTTCCTGGGATGCAACCACTCTTCCGAATCTGATTCAATGGAAAATGCCGGGTCAAGGCACACATGTGCTCGGCCTGGAGCCTGCCAACTGCGTCGTGGAAGGACGCGCCGTAGAACGGGAGAGAGGGACGCTCGTATTCCTCGAGCCCGGCGAGAGCAGACACTATGAACTGGAGCTTAAGGTGAACCCGGGCGTTATCGGACCTTGATCTATAACCGGGTACAGACAAGAGGAGCTTGCTGCGGCAGGCTCCTCTGTTTTCTTTGCGCTCTTGCTGAGCTTAACGGGTTTCCATAGGGAATCGCAGCCGAAACGAAGCTCCGCTGTTAGGCATCATAGATGCAAAGACTTCTATTTGTTATCCAGCTCGAACGTTGCAGTCTCTATGAATTTGCTGGTAAGATGTGTATAACGGTTTGTTTTACGTTCTGGACGTCCCCATAAAGGAGCGTGATTGAAATTCTTATTCGCCCCCACTCCGAGGAGAAGCACGACATCGCGGCATGGTTCCGGAGCTACTCCGAACCGCTGCACGGCGATCCTTATCCGTTCTACAACTATTTGCTGGAAAGAGAGCCGATCTATTACATAAGTGATCGAAACCAATGGGTGGCTTCCCGCTATGAGGACGTCAATCGGATCTTGAAAGATCCTGAATTCGTTCGCGAACACCGGAATGCCGCACCGCCGCCTCCGCCGTCGCAGGAGCTTCCGAAACAGGACCCGCCGCCCGCGCCGTCCGTCTGGAAGCCGGTGAATGATCTGCTGGGCAATTGGATGCTGTTCCGCGATGCGCCGGACCATACGAGGTTAAGAGGGCAAGTCAGCCACGCCTTTACGCCGCGTACGATGGAACGGCTCAAGCCGAAAATACAGGCGGTCGCGGATCATCTGGCCAAGCAGCTGACGGAGGAAACGAAGCCGGATTTGATCGCGTCCTACGCATTTCCGCTGCCTGTCATCGTGATCGCGGAGATGCTTGGAGTGCCGCCGGAAGACCGCGAGTTATTCAAAGGGTGGTCGCACATATTCGCCAGAATTCTCGAAGGCGGCGACAGACCGCCGGAATTTGCCCAGCAATCGGCTCAGGCGGCTGTCGAGATCACCGACTATTTCCGTTTTTTGATTGCGGAGCGCAGGAAGTCGCCGCGTGAAGATATGATCAGTGATCTGCTTGCCGCGCAAGGACAAGGGGGCGCCCTGACCGAGCAGGAGCTAATCGCGACCTGCGTGCTGCTGCTGGTAGCCGGTCATGAGACAACCGTGAACCTGATCGGCAACGCGGTTTTTACGCTGTTGAGTTTTCCCGAGCAGCTCACCCGGCTGATCGCGAAGCCGGAGCTGATCCGCCCGGCCGTCGACGAAGTGCTGCGGTTCGAAGGGCCTGTGCAGATGACAGGACGTCTTGCGTCCGCCGATTACGTGATCGGCGGTCAGACGATCAAGCGGGGGCAGTATGTCACCGTCATGCTGGGGGCGGCAAATCGCGACCCTTCGCAGTTCGAACAGGCGAACCGGTTTGATATCGGGCGTACGCCGAACCGTCATCTCGCATTTGCCTCGGGTCCCCATTTCTGTCTCGGCGCTCCGCTTGCCCGCATGGAGGGTGAGATCGCGCTCGGCAAGTTGGTGGAACAGTTCCCCGGCATGCGCCTTGCAGACGCCAAGCCGGATTGGCGGCCGAATATGTTGTTTCGGGGCTTGAACACGATGCGCGTGGAGTTGTAGCGGGAGCGAAGCTTGATTTGCATTCGTCATCGGCTGCGTGATTATTAATCTAGACCGTTTGACACTGATCTAATGGCATACGAGACACGGGGCTATGGGCTGTCCCAAAGGCGTTCGCATCATATTGGGAACATCCCAAGATCCATACGAAAGGACCCCAAATTCCACGGTAAAGTGGAGGCTGAGGTCCTTTTTCACAAGAAAAATCGGGTTTAATGGGGCTCGAAAATCGCAAATTGACTCTTGGGACACCCGCTTTCTGAACGATTCAGAATGTTTAAGTTCGATAAAGCGTTAAAGTGCTAAAACGAACCGAGACATTCTGAACTAAGGAAAGCTACCTCTTACGCAGGGTCATTCATCGTGGCAAGAGCTTCATTTAGAAGCTTTTCTTATATTCAACTGAGTTTGACTCCGAATGTACATGATTATTCGTATAGATTTTGACGTAAGAAAGCGAAATAGGCGATTATATATGAAAAACCGTATAGGATGTACCGAGTTGGATTATTCTCGAAAATGATATACGAAAAATCATATACACTTATTCGAGGAAGCAAACAATAACCGGAGGAGGTTAGCTTCCAGCAGTAAAACGGCCTTCCTGCAACGCTGCTGCCCCTTATCAGTTAAGACCCAAGCTCAATCCGCTCCAGCTCCAGTTCATACCTGTCGGGAGCGGTTATCGACAGCTCCAGTCCGGGCGGCGTCTCGACGCGGAGGCGAAGCTTCCGGTTCGCCCGGTCCGCGTGCCAGGTTATATCGATTCGCCCGAGCCCGGGGAGGGGAACCGTGCCTGTGGCCCAAGCGAGATCCGCTACGTGAGGTTCGACCGCAATCTTCGTCCAGCCCGGATTCAGGCCGCGCACGCCGAGGATGTACGCCCCCAGGAAGTAGCCGGGCCCGGCCGACCAGGCGTGGCAATGGCTGCGCGTGAGCTCGTTTGGATGATTGCGCCGCTCCAGCGGCCTCGGATACATTTCCCAGCATGTCGTCGCGTCGTGTTCGATCATATGTCCGTACTGCGTCCGGATGTCGTCCAGCATGATGTCGATCCGGCCCAGCTTGGCCAGCGCCTCGTGATAGAAAAACGACATGAACGGACTGCCGATCTGGACGAATTCAACCGGAGGCTCGGCGACGTAGTTCTCCAATATGCGCTGACGTTCTCCTTCCGCGATATCGCACAAATACGCAACCACCTGCGTCTGCATGCTGAACACTTTGGATATTCGGCCGTCGCTGTGAATGCAGTCCACAAAAGCATTTCGTTCTTCCGACCACAGGTGGGCATTGATCGCCGTCTTCAAGGCGTCGGCGCGGGCGAGCAGCCGTGCGGCTCCAGCCGGGTCGGTTTCTGCCGCGATCCGGGCGGCGGAACGGAGCGCCTTGACGAAAAATAGGTTCTGGTGCGTAACGACGCCGTCTCTCGGCTGATCGATCGGGGCCCAGTCCAGCAAGTTCCATGCCTTCATATATAACAAGCCGCGGTCGTCCAGCTTCTCAGCGAAATGATCGAGCGTACTGCGGACTTGCGGCCAGATTTGCTCGGCAAAGCTGCGGTCTCCGCTGAATTCGTACAGTTCGAGGCAGGCGATCGCCCAGAAAAAGGTCCAGTTCGGAATGACGCTGTTCCAGCCGCTCGGCACCTGGTCCGCGTACAAAGGCGTCTGGAACTGCGAGCCGGGAACGAGCCGCAAACAACGCTTGACGATGGCGTCGTCGCCGAATACGTAATAATTGACGAGCGCTTCGTTGCGGGCATCGCCTACCCAGAACGTCTGCTCGTACGCCGGACAATCGACGAACGTATCCTCCATGCACACCCGGGTCGTATGCTTGCTAATCTCCCAGATGTCGTTAAGCAGCGCATCGGAGCTGCGGAACCGCCCGATCTCGGCGACTGCAAAATTGCTTTGCAGCATCGAGATCCGGTGGAATTGAACCGGCGCTGCGGCGTTTCTCACGACGACCATCAAGTAGCGGAAGCCGCGACGGACGAGGGACGAGTACGATTGACGGCCTTCCCGACAGACGTATCGCATCGTGTTGTCCAATTCGAACGTGTCCTGTCTCCAGCCGTCCTGGATAAACTCCAGTCCGTAGAAGTCCAGAATCGTGCCGGCGGAGGCTTCCGCTTCGAACTCGATATAGCCGGTATATTCCTTGCCGAAATCGATGATCATCTCCGTGTCCTCGCCGGGATGTACAGGCACGACGGCCGCCGACCGGTTCGCGATGACAGCCTGATGAAGCGAATACGGGACCGGAAGCCGGGCGGATTGCGTCGTCCAGATGCATTGGCTGAACACGTCGTCCTTGCTGACATAACGATTGTCCACCGGACGCAGCCACTCGGGGAACTCGTGCAAACCTGCTGCCGAGCTAATAGCTCGGGCCCGGTCATAATCCGGATGCGATTCATTCAACGGTCGTGCCGGCTGGTGGTCGATGATTTCGATATGATCGAACGGCCCCAGCGTTGCAAACGAAGAACGGCTGTCTGCATTCGTACCAGCTGCATCGGCAAGAGGGGAGACGACTTCAAACGGCTCTTCGCAATCGATCCCGAAGTGGAAGCTGTGTCCATGAATCGTTCCTTTTAAGGCAAGCATCAAGAAATTATCGCCTTGCTGCAGCTCTACATCGAGAAAACGTCTCGGCTTTTCTCCATAATAGGCCGTATCCGGGTACCAGGTCCCGTTAATGCTGCACAACCCGGGCAGCCGTCCGCTGTCGACGATGCCGATCGTCGCGCGAACGGCTTTGTCCGTTCGGATGACCGTAGCGAGGAAACCGTACAGCCGGACATTGTTGGCATGATGTTCGCTAGACGGAACGAAATGATTCCGCAGGTCCAGCACGACTCCCCACGATCTCGGCTTTACCCGGCTCAAGCTCTCGACCCTTACCGGGTAGACGGGTTCCTCGGTCAGATGCGGAATATCCCGCTCGACCAGCTGCGTCCACGGCTCCATGCCGACAGGGCCGATGACGGAGACGTTCTCCCAGCCTGAATCGTCGAAACCGGCATCGCTCCACCTGGCGTCACAGCCTGCGGCATCGTACACTTCTGTGAATGGAAGCTGGCACGAAATACGCGGTGAACGCGAATCGTAACCGGCATGGAGGGAGGTTGTCCAGCTGGCGTCCGTGGCCGCCAGGACCGTACGCTCGCCCTCGCCGGAAAGCTCCACCTGGGCCAGCAACCCGCCCCGTCCGCGCACATATTGGAACGTCGGGACGCCGTAATGGGTCACCAGCACCGCTATCGTATTGTCTGTTCCCGGACGAAGCAGATGTCCGATCTCGTACTCGTCATAGGCGAGCTCGAACGGCCACGACCGGACAGGACCGCGTCCCGCCGCTGTGCCGTTCACATACAGGACGTAACGGGAATCCGCCGTAATCTTTAATTGTACCGGCCGTCCCGCATCCGCTGATGGTAAAGTAAACTGCTTGCGAAAGCAGCGCCATTCGTTCCGCGGGCTTGTATCTCCGCCGGACCATATCCAACTGGCGTTCCAATCTGCGTTTGGCTTCATATCTCGGGTAAACCTCCTGGTTTGCGAATCTGTTTTTGTATAGTATAATTCAGGAGCAACCAGAGGTGGGGTAGCAATTAGGACATATTATGGGGTTGAAACGGACACAAGGAGAATCGGCCGATGAGCGTAAAACGGATTGTACAAACGATACCGCTAAGTTTATACATAACGGAGGAGACACCGATTCACGTTAACCGGGTATCCGAGTCGTTCGAGCTGGCCGAGCATAATCACGAATTTCTGGAAATCAATTATGTCAGCGAGGGGAGCGGATTTCATCGGATCGAAGGATTGTCGCTGCCGGTTGCACGGGGGGACGTTTTTTTTCTCCCGCTCGGGGTGTCCCACGTCTTCCGTCCCGCGCACGCGCAGCCGAAGCGCAAACATTTGATCGTGTACAATATTTTGTTCAGCACCGCGTTTTCACGCAAGCTGGAGCCATTTTTTGCGGAAGACGCAGCCGTGCTCCGCTTCCTCACTTCGCCTTATCCGGAGCAGATGTGGCTTCATGCCCAGGATTCGGACGGCACCTTCCAGTCGATCGTTCATACGTTGTTCGAGGAGTTCGTAAGAAAACGCCCCGATCATCTGCAAGTGATGCGTTCGGAGATGATCCGGCTGCTCCTTCATCTGCGCCGCTCCCAGCTGAGAACGGTGATAGCAGGGGAAACGGCCCCGCTCGACGATCCGCTGGAGCATGTGCTCGATCGGATCAGGGAAAAGGCGGCGGAGCCTCCTACGATTCAGGAGCTTGCTGCCGAGTCGGGACTGAGCGAGAGGCAATTCCGCCGAAGATTCGAAGCGCGCACCGGGATGAATTATACCGAGTACGTACAGAAGCTGCGGATGGAGCTGATCTGCAAACTGCTGGCTTCGACCAGCGATACGATTTCATCGATCGCCTGGAAGGCCGGATACCGGGACATTAAATTTTTCAACCGGTTGTTCAAAAAGCTGGTTGGCGCAACCCCCAGCGAGTACCGCAAAACGAAGGCGCAGCGGTAACGGTCAAAACCGGATCATTCCGGTTCCTCCGGCAGAGGACTATACCTGGTTAACCATCATACCGGCCGCTTTCCGATTGGAAGGCGGCTTTTTCTACGATGGAGCCGAGAAGCGAAATCGAAATTTTTATTATAATTGGAACAATTCCCCGGTTTCCATTGTCCAATAAGTAGAGGGCGGGGTGAAGGGTCGTTGGAGGAGCAGGATTATTGGAAGCATATGGCGTCACTGAACAAGGAGACGTTCCGCGAATTGATGCTCACATATGGGCAGGACGTCTGGAATTACGCTTATTTGATGACGAAGCGCGCGGATCTCGCAGACGATATCTCGCAGGATGTATTTCTCAAGGTGTACCAGAATATCGGTTCGTTCCGAGGGGAATCGTCATTTCGGACGTGGCTGATCTCGATTACGAGAAATATAGCGATCAACTACAGGCGGTCGGCCTTCGTGCGGAAAGTAACGCTTGTGGATTGGATTGTCCGCAAAGAAACTCATTCGTCGGCGGAAGACGAAGCGATGGAGATTTGCCTGGCCGAGGATATATGGCAGATCGTGCTGAAGCTGCCGGTGAAATATAGAGAGGTGCTCCTTCTCGATGCGAGGTACGATCTCACGATAAAAGAAATCGCGGATGTGCTCGGGATATCACAGGGTACCGTAAAGTCGCGGTTGTCTCGGGCGCGCAGCAAAGTAACGAGAATCTGGAAGGAGGGGGCGGCTTATGAACGAGCCTAAGCCGGAGTGGTATGAACAGATGCGAAACGATCCGTTCGATCGGCGGACATTTACGCTGCAGAACATCAACCGGATCGAAAAGATGGCCGCGGATGGCCGCGCCGGCTCGAAACGGAACGGACGCCCAAAGCCTGTGCTGTGGCTGGCTGCCGGTGTTGTGATCGTACTGCTGCTCCTAATTCCGGATATGCGGGCGACGGATGGACTCAAGCCGTGGAGCGGGGAGGCCGGGACAGAAACGAATCCGCCTGCGGAGCGGGAACGGTATAGGCTGAAAGGGGACGTCGAGGTCACGCAATCTCCCGGAGCTTATGAGCACGGCGCACCGGTGTTCGTTGCGGATGCGGATCTGTCTTACGAAGTGACCGAGATTCGCGGCAACTTCGCCAAGATTGCTTCCGGGGGAGCGAGCG
Organism: Paenibacillus sp. MAH-35; assembly: GCF_058135425.1. NCBI lineage: Bacteria > Bacillati > Bacillota > Bacilli > Caryophanales > Paenibacillaceae > Paenibacillus > Paenibacillus sp. MAH-35. The sequence continues at coordinate 192,913 of NZ_JBYUPU010000007.1, read as the reverse complement.
GGTGGATTCCGGAATGGTACTTGAACCGGGAACCGGAAACCGGCGCGCTGCTGAGCGTTAAGCCTTACGAGATGCTGGTGCAGAATCCGGTGGTGTTCCGGTTATATCCGGATGAAGCGAAACCTTCGGGCTTCGAGCTGCCGGCCGGCAAGGTTGTGCAGGTTACAAGGGAGTACCGGGACTGGGCCAATATCAGGCTGTTTACGTACGATACCCCGTATACCGGTGAAAAATGGGTGCCGAAGAGCGCTCTTGCGGTATTCGATCCCGCTTTCGCGCGGGAAGGAACGCTGCGCGAAGGAGCCGGCGTCTATACGGAGAAAGGAGGAGCCAAGGAGCGTCCGCCGGGGCCGATCTGGATCGATCGCGAAGCCGGCAACCGCTACGTTATTATCGCTCCGGGCGGGTACACGGGTTATATCGAGAAAGCGGATTTTGTTCCGAATCCGTTTCGTGACACGGGAAGCGAAGGGAGAGCGGAGTCCGGTTATACAGAGGAGGAGGAAACGGCTCTCAAGGAAGATCTTTCGCACCGGGCGGTTGGAACCCATACGGAGGGGCGGATCGTCGTAAAACCGTCCGGTCAGGCGAAAGTAGCTGCTCTTGGCGCCCCCAGCTGTTACGGACAAGAAACCGATCTGAATTGGAGAGGTGCTTATGAAGCGGTTTGGGAACCCAAATCGGGGGGAGCTGCGAGTCCGATTTTTTCGTTTCCGGCTGAGTTCGAAATCATCCAGAAAAACGATTCCCCGGTACAAATGAAGTCGTTCGCCTTAAGCGGCACGGATCTGTTCGCCTACGTTCCGCGGCATACGGACTGTCACGCCCTTGAGACCTACTTGTTCGGAGTAAGCGACGGCAAGGCGTTCCCGGTACCCTTCGAGATGGACCCGGAGCGAAGTTGGACGAGTATCGGGCAGCTGCCGAACCGGCAGTTCCAGGTAACAAGCGGAGAGATGATCGTGACCGGCGGATACGGGGCGGGTCAAGACTATATCGATGTGTATCATTTCCGCTACGATTCCAAGAAGAAGGCGATGGTGCTGCAACGTACGGAACAGTTGAAGCCGAATGAAATAAACGGATAGTTTTGTCAAATCGGGTTGCTGCCGGTCTAAGAGCTGGCAGTTCTTTGTGTAAATTTGCCGAATAACCACAAAAAATGATGATACGCAGAACAATTTGATGGTATGGTATAAATAGGAAACGTCAACTTACGGTTCACGGGGGTTTTCTAAATGAGATTTGGAATGCCGACGCTTGTCGAATATGCGTCCATCGAAGACAATGTGCAGCTTTGCCGCAGACTCGGTTTGCACTTCATTGAACTGAACATGAATCTTCCGATCTGCCTGCCGGAGAGCTTGTCCCCTTCGGATATTCGATCCTATACCGAACGATACGGAATCCGCTTCTCGGTCCATCTCCCGGAAGAGCTGGATGTAACCTCGTACCACCCCTCCATCCGATCAGGGCATCTGGAGAGATGCGAGCAGACGATGGAGTGGGCGAACCGGTCGGGCATCCGGACGCTTACGATGCATCTGAACAACGGGATCTATTTTACTTTGCCGAACACCAAAGTTTGGATCAACGAGCAGTATGAGGAGACGTATCTGGAGCTGCTGCTCAAATCGTATGCGGAGCTGTACCGGCTGGCCAAAAGTTACGGGGTCGACTTATGTATTGAGAATACGGGCAATTTCCAGCTGCCGTTCGTAGGGCGGGCGCTCGAATTGTTAAGCGCTTCGCCGAACTTCCGTCTGACCTGGGATGTGGGGCATGACGCCAAAGCCGGTTTCGCGGAAAAAGAAGTGTTCGACCGCTACAGGAGCCGAGTCCGGCATATGCATCTGCATGATTATAACGGCAAATCGGACCACCAGCCCTTATACAAGGGAATCGTGCCGCTTGGAGATCGGCTGAGCCTGGCCCGGGAGCACGATTGGACGGTCGTCATCGAAGTGAAGACGGGCGACTCGTTGACCGAATCGGTGGAGGCGCTTCGCAGCCGAGGCTTTATGGATTTCTAGCCGCTGGTTAGGGTCGTGGTGCCGACCGAGCCCGATTTCCGGATGGATCAGGAAGGAATGTAAGAAGCCGTTCATCCAGGTCATAATCGGCAAATACCGAATGTAAATATCGGAAAACGTCTATGCGAATCGTTCATATACAAGTGCGGCTCAATCGACTAAAGTATGGTTCGGAAGGGCACTTATGCGGGGCGGGAAGGATCTGTACGGATGCTTTCCGTCTTTAGCCGATAGTGGACATGCGGATATAGCCAAACACGGGTGACGGGAGGAATAATCAATGGGTGCAATGAATAACGAAGGCGGCACGAAGAATTTATTGAAACCGTATACAAATGCGGAAATTAAGCAGGAAGGCTGGGAAGGCAAACCGGTGAGCCGCCGCAAGCTGCTCGCGGCTATGGGAGCGGCCGGGGCGGCGCTCACCGCGATGGGCGTACTGGCCGGTCAATCGGGCGCGGCCGCGAAAAGGGCAGGATCGGGCGTACACGGATCGGTGTATGGCGGAGACCCCGAATTTCCGCTACTGGCAGATTGCGTCCGCGGCGTCCGGATCGAAGAGCTGAGAAACGTAACGAATCCGGTGGAAGGCCGGGTGTATTTCGTAACCGATCCGGGCCAGGAAGGGCCGTTCCTGTACGATGCCGCCGACAACACAACAGCGGACAATGCGGGGACCGTAATTGTATCGGCTATGGGAGCCCGTTTCAAAAGGCGGTATGACGGGAACATCCACGTCAAATGGTTCGGGGCCAAAGGGGACGGAGCCGCGGACGATACGTCCGCAATCCGCGCTGCGCTGGCGGCGGCAAGAGGAAAGACGCTGTTTTTTCCTCCCGGCGTATTCCGCCTGACGGATACGATTACGATTCCGCGAAATACGTTCGTTCGCGGATCGGGCAGCTCGTCCTGGTTTACGTTCGGACAGCGGCGCAATGTACTGCCGGACAGCGTGCTCGATATGGAGAACGGCACCGTTCTGGCTTTTTTTGGCAACGGTTCGCAAGCGTTTTCAAGCAATCGTGGCGACTTCCAGAGCTTTACTTGCGCGGTCCGGTTCGAGAGCGATGCGGACGGCACGCAGCTGTCTGATCTGAAAATTTTGTCCCATTTCCGCATCCGGGACGACCTGGGCGGCATCACTACGCAGTTGACGGACGAGCATGCGATGTACGACGTCGGCTTGTGGATCGACAATGCCGAGCATGTCAAGCTGAACCGGGTATCGGTGGTCGGGTACTGGCAAAAGGCCGGGTTGTTTCTGGACGCTTCGGGCCGGCTGGCTGCGACGGGCGAATACGGCTCGATCGAATATGCGACGATCAAGGATTGCTTGTTCCAAGGCAAGATCGGGATGGCGGTGCTCGGAGGAGACGAGGGGAATCCGCCCGACGAGACGGGGTATACGCCTCCGACCGGCGATGCCTTGACGGAGGGGCAGTTCGGTCTGTCTCATTTATTCGTCTCCGACTGTTTCTTCTCCGGTACGGACCACCATTCCAACGGCTTCGCCTCAGGCTGGCAAAGCCGGATCGAACCGGACAGCACGCCGATCAAAATCGACGGCTTCATCGGCAGCGGATCGCCTTACCGGATCAACAATCCGCGCTTCGTCAACTGCTCGATTCAGACGCGGGAGAGCGCCTCGATTGTTCTGGATCGCGTCATCCGGCCCACCTTCGTGAACTGCCGGGCGGAGAGCGGACCGATCCGCGCCTCGAAGCATACGATCCAGCCCCGGCTGATCGCCTGCGAATTTCCTTATAACCGGACCAACCCGATTTATCAGGAGATCGAGTTTTGCCAGGGCGCGCATATTGAACCTCCGTTCCGGAGACTGGGACACGTTCTCCTTATGCCTTACGAATTCCAGATCGAGCTGCGCAACAACGGGGGCGTGATCGAGCACCGGGTGACGAAGCCTAACGCTATCCAGGCGACGGCCAAATCAAAGGCCGCCGAAGCTTTGTTCCGTTATGCCATAGCCGAAGCGGGTTGGAACTACATGCAGTGGACGCCGACTCCAGTTCCCGGGTCTATCGACGATTTTGCGAAGGGTATTTATTTGGGAGAGAAGTCTTTTACGGCCAAATACAACTTGTACACGAGCGTTATTATCGACAATGCGGCCGATTATCAGGAGGTTGAAGTTACGGTTGCCGATTCAAGAGCGGCCGATCCGAATTTATGGGCGAGAGCGGGCACTTTCTCCGCGCAGGCGGTTCCGTACCGGATGAGCAGCTATTCGACCGCGTTGAAGATCGAGCTGCGCAGCGGCACAGGCCCGGCGGCGAATCTGACCGCCAATCTGCCGAACGAAACGAACGGCCCGGCCAGTCTCGTCCTGCGGGTGAGAGGGAAATTTTATGAGCAGACGTACGGTATGGCTTGAACGGAGCTAAGTCACCGGGCAGCTTATGGTGCCGGTTCTCAGCGTACGGAGGGCTGCGGGCTGCTTGAGATGTTGCATAGGAATAGGAAAAGCCGGCCATGAGGCCGGCTTTGGCGTTATATGGAGAAGCATGATCGGGACATCAGTCCCGGATCTCGACGATTAGCTCGATCTCGACCGGCGTATGGAACGGCAGATCGCTGGTGCCGATGGCGGAGCGTGCATGGCGGCCGTTTTCTCCGAATACTTCCACCAGCAAGTCCGATGCGCCGTTCATGACGTACGGCTGGTCGCCGAAGCCGGGGGCGCTGTTGACGAAGCCGAGCATTTTGACGACTTTGACGACGCGGTCCAGATCACCGAGATACCCTTGGAGCACGGCCAGACAGTTGACGATCACTTGCCGGGCGCATTCCTGGCCCTGCTCGATCGTCAGATCGCTGCCGACTTTGCCTTCATAGATCAGCACGCCGTTAGCGTCGCGCGCATCTTGACCGGACAAATAAAGCAGATTGCCGGTCCGGTTCGCCGGAATATAGGTAAACCGCGGCTGGGGCGGGGATGGGAGCACGATGCCGAGCTGTTCCAGTCGTTGTTCGATGATTGCCATAGTGAGATAACCTCCAGGATGTGTGTTATGGTTTCCGATAAAAGCTTAATGATGGTGGCAGCATGTGGCGGCACGAATCAGTACGCCTTCACGCGAAGAAGTATGGTTGTAGCCGCTTAAGGTTGCCCGGCCGCCGACCCAAACTTCGGAGATGCCCTCCGGATATTGACGGGGTTCTTCGAACGTCGCGGTATCCCGGATCGTCTCCGGGTCGAATACGACCAGATCGGCGATATAGCCGGGAACGATCAATCCGCGCTTGCCGAGCTTGAACCGCTGCACCGGGAACGAAGTCAGCTTGCGCACCGCTTGCTCAAGGGACAGGACACGCTTTTCCCGTACATATTTGGCAAATACGCGGGGGAACGTGCCATACAGGCGCGGATGCGGCTTGCCCGTCTCGCAGGTAAGGCTGTCGGAAGCGATCAGCGCTTTCTCGTAACCGATCACTTGAGTGACGTCGTCCTCGGACATATGGAAGTAAACAATCGAGATGCGGCCGTCCTCCTCCAGAAGCAGATCCATCATGCAGTCGGCCGGATGCTGGCTGCGCCGCTCGGCGATCTCCGCAACCGATAACCCCTCCAGATGACGGTTCGTCTCGGTGTGCATGGCGGAGATGATCACGCTCTGCCAGCCGGTCGAGCAGACGAGGTTGTCCCAATCCGTTTGCTCCTGACCGAGCTCATCCTTGATCCGCTTGCGCAGCGCCGGGTCACGAAACGCTTCCAGTGTACCTTCGATGCCGCGTTCGAGCACCCACGGCGGCAGCACCGTCGTCAGCGTCGTGGAGCCGGCATTGTACGGATATACGTCGCAGGTGACGTCCATGCCGCGGGCCCGCGCGTCCTCGATCAGCTCGACCGCTTCCAGCACTTTGCCCCAGTTCGCCTTGCCGGCCGCCTTCAGATGGCTGATATGAAGCGGGACCCCGGCCCGCTCGGCAATCCAGATCACTTCCTTCACCGACTTGATCAGATTGTTTCCTTCGCCGCGGATATGAGTGGCGAGCAATCCGTCGTGCTTCGGCAGGACGGAGCATAACTCGGCGAGTTCTTCGCGCGTCGTATAGCTGCCCGGCGCATACAGCAAGCCGATCGACAAGCCGATCGCGCCCGCCCGCATGCCTTCGTCCAAGATTTGCTTCATCTGCTCCAGCTCGTCGCGGGTTGCCGGCCGGTTGTCGAAGCCCATAACCGAGATGCGCAGCGAGCCGTGAGCGACATAAGTGGCCAGATGCTCGGAAGGGCGGCTGGCCGCCAAGTGGTCCATATATTGCCCCACTGTTTCCCACGGCCATTCCCAATCGGTTTTGCCGAGCACGGGCTGCACGTAACTCTTGAGCATTTCCGCACGGTGCTTCACATAAGGAGCGGGGGCGAGACCGCAGTTGCCGACAACCTCGGTCGTGACGCCCTGGCGAAGCTTGATTTCGCTTTGCGGATAATCGAAAATCATCAGATCGGAGTGGCAGTGTCCGTCGATAAATCCGGGCGCGATCACGCGTCCGTGCGCCTCTACCGTGCGGGCGGCCTCCTGATCGAGCTTGCCGACGGCTGCGATGATGCCGTCCTTGATGCCTACATCCCCGGTAAACCACGGGTTTCCCGTGCCGTCGACGATCCGGCCGTTGCGAATGATATAATCCAGCATTAGCTGCCCCTCCCACATGCGGTGACGATACCAAGTCGAGCGATTACGCTTCTTCGGGCGGTCCGTCCGCGTTTTTGCCTTCTTCCATATAGCTGTACAGGGTGTATTTGGAGATGTTCAAATACCCGCACACTTTCTCGCCGCCTTTTTTGATCAGAAAAGCGCCTTTGCGGTCGAGCAGCGATATCATTTTCACTTTGTCTTCCTTCGTCATTAAAGCGACCGGCTTGCCGACATGGTCCTGCGCCTCTTGAATAAGCGCCTCAAGCAGTTCGCCGACATTGGTGACGAACGACTCCTTCACGTCGGGCTGAAGATTGGTCATCGTCATCGAGTGGAGCATCTTCTCGGCCATCATCAGAGACGTAATGTCAAAATTGATGCATAACGAACCGATGATTTTGCCTTCGTCGTTTTTCATATAGATCGACGTCGAGCGAAGAATGCGGCCGTCCTTCGTCTGGGTCACGTAGTTGAACTTATTTCCGTTCACCTGATTGCCGCGCAGCAGCTCGAGGCCCAGATTCGTGCCCGGATCGCCGACCTTGCGTCCGGTAATGTGCCCGTTCTCGATCGCGATGATCGTGCTGTCGTAAGATCGGGTCAGATCGTGCAGTACAACCTCGCACGAATCGCCGAATTGGGCCGCGATGCCTTTAAGCAGGTCGGTCAAAAAAGCGAGCTCGTGCCGTACCGTTTCCATTCGCCTCAGAACCTCCATCTCTGCGGAAAGCCGCCGCAGCCGGTTTGTACTAATTTTACGATGCTTGCGGGAAAATGGTATCATACCGCCGAGAAGAAAATCAAACAAAAAGTTTGTTAGCATCAAAAAAAGTATGATATAGTAGCAGCGAGGAGGGTCGAAAATGAAACGTTGGCTGGCCAATTCCCTGCAGCGCAAGTTGTCGTTGCTGCTGCTGATCGCCGTCGTGCTGCCGCTTATCGCCACAGGCGTCGTTTCTTACCGGATCGCGTCGTCGCTGACGGAGGAGAAGGAGAAGCAGTCGGGCATGAACATGCTGCGCCAGATGGGTGACCGGCTTGACTTTATGGTGCGCGATGTGGAGAGCATGTCCGTGTTTATCATCGGCGAGAAAGACATCCAGCAATATTTGGACAACGAACGCGCCGATATTACTCTGTTTGCGAATAACATCGGATTTTTGACCAATCTCGTATTTTCCAAACCTTATATATCCAATGTAACGATAACGCCGACCAGCGACTTCCCGGTACTTTCCAATACGACGATCGTTCACTCGGGACTGACGAAGCAGCTGAAGGAAAGGCAGGAGCTGATGGCGGGCAGGACGAAAGGATGGACCTCGCTGTATGAAAATCAAACTTCGGCCGACGGTCTGAAACGGGTCGTCTCGTTGGTCCGCCCGATCCGCAGCCTTAGCAAATTCCAGATGCTCGGCGTCTTGTCGATCAGCCTGGACGAAGCGGAGATGCGAAAAATCATTAAGGGCTCCGGCTGGGAGAAAACCGGCTTCGTGATGATCGTCGACGAGAACGATCGAATATTGTCCGGCGATTCGGCCGATTGGCTGAACCGCTCCTTGTATGAACGGCTGCCTCATGCGGGGCCGCTTATCGGAAATGAAGGCGTTTTCACCTATACGGCCGAAAACAAGCAGGAAAATACGGTGTTGTATCACAAGCTGACGCAGCCGGACTGGAAGCTGGTCGGGGTCATTCCTACCGGCGTGTATACGTCGCAGAACCGGTTCGTGCTCACGGTGACGGCGGTGGCGATCGGAATCGCGCTGCTGTTGTCGATCGCTCTCGTGCTCTGGTTTATCCGCTGGGTGACGCGGCCGCTGGCCGGGCTTGCCGTCAAGATGAAGGACATCAATCCGGACGAGCCTCTTCCGGCATTCGAGGTCAAAAGCTCCGACGAGGTCGGTCTCCTGCTCCATAGCTACAACAAGCTGGGCGACCGGATCGAGCGGTTGAAGGATCAGGTGCAGCAAAACGAAGCGAAGAAGAAGGAAGCGGACATTTTGGCGCTGCAGGCTCAAATCAATCCGCATTTCTTGTATAACACGCTGTCTTCGATCCATTGGATGGCGCTGATGAACAAAGATCAACGGATCGCCGGCATGGTCGGCGCCCTCAGCGATTTTTTGCGCTTCAGTCTGAATAAGGGCGAAGAGTTTTGCAGCGTACAACAGGAAGTTTCTCATGCGCAAAATTACGTAACGATCATGTCCATCCGGTTTCAGGACAAATTCGATACCGAGTTTTATATCGATCCCGACTTGAACGGCAAGCCGATGCTGAAGCTGCTGCTGCAGCCGCTGATCGAGAATTGCATCATGCACGGGCTTCAGAAGAAGAAAGAAAAAGGACATCTGTACGTATACGGCGAGCGGCACGGGGACACGATGACCTTTGTCGTCGAAGATACCGGAGTCGGCATCGGGGAGGAGAAGCTGCGGGAAGTGCGCCGCAACCTGAACGCCGCTTCCGGCACAAGCAGTCTGGAGCCCGGGCGTTCCGGGTTCGGTCTGCGCAACGTACACCAGCGGCTGCAGCTTCATTACGGAGCCGATACCGGGCTGACGATCGAGAGCGAGAGCGGCATAGGCACCCGTTTCTCGTTTACGATCCCTATTCGGGAGGAACTTTTATGAGAATTTTGATCGTTGACGATGAAGTGATTATCCGCACCGGGCTGTGCACAGTTATCGATTGGAAAGAGCTGGGTCTTACGCTGCTTGAACCGGCGGAATCGGCCGAGGAAGCGCTGGAGCGGATTCCGCAAGAGAAGCCGCATATCGTACTGACCGATATCCGGATGCCGGGGATGGACGGGATCACGCTGGCGCAAGAGATCAAAAAGCTGCTTCCGGACACGGAAATCGTCATTTTGACCGGATACGACGATTTTGCCTATGCGCAGCAGGCGCTCCGCCAAGGGGTCGCCGATTATTTGCTGAAAACAAGCGGCCCGGAGGAGATCATCAAAGCAGCGTTAAAAGCCCGGCAAACGATTATGGACAAATGGGAGCTGTGGCGCAACGAGCAGGCGCGAACCGCCGCGTTCCGGCATCAGCTGCTGGAGCGGGTGTTCGAGGGCAGGACGGGAAACGATACCGATCCGGCTCAAGTGCTGAGCTGGCTGGGTGAGAGGAGCAAGTTAGCATTGCCGGCGGACGGAACGTGCCCGATGAGAGTGATTCTGGTCCAGGCGGCAGGCTGGGGCGAAGGCCATCTCGCCGATCTGCTGAACAGTGCGGCGGATAATATGCTCAGCGAACTGCTGCCGTCCCTATCACTCGTGAAAGGAGAACGGATCACGCTCGTCGTGCGGGTGGATTCCGCGAATGAGGGAACCGGCGAACTGGAACGGGCGGTCCGGAGAGTCGGGCAAACGCTGAAGTGTACGGTTTTCGTCGCCGCGGGATGTATCATCGCACGTCCTCAGGAGCTGCACCATTCGTTCCGAGAAGCCGAGAGCATCTATTCGTACCGGCGGCTGCTTGGCGAGTCGGGCGTTTATGTACTGAGCGACATCGCCTCCCGCAGCGGCGGCAGAACGGTATGCTCGCAGGAAGAAGAGAAGGAGCTCTCCGGTATTCTCGTCAGCAACAATCCCGCCCAGCTGCGCCAATGGGTCAACCGTATCGTGCGCGAACAGATGGATGACGGTGCAGTCACGCCGAACTCGCTGCAAGCGTACTTGCAGTCGGTCGTGTTCGCCGGCCACCGCTGGCTGGAGCGGGCGAAGGGAGACGGGCGTGCGTCCGCTCCTCCGGCGACTGCGTATCCGTTCGATACCGATCCGAGGCCGGAGGCGGAGCTGTTCCGCATCCTGTCGTCGCTGATGTCCGCTTTCCACGATACGATCAGCGATTCCCGGTATACGTACATGCAGCGCGCAATCGCGTATATCCGCGATCGTCTAGATCAGCATCTGACGCTGCAGGATGTCGCCCGATTCGTTCATCTGACGCCAAACCATTTCAGCGAAGTATTCAAGAAGGAGACGGGCCAGAGCTATATCGAGTTCGTCACGATGGAGCGGATGCGCAAGGCGGCGGACGTGCTGAGCAGTACGCAGATGAAGATCGGCGAAGTGGCCGGCGCCGTCGGCTACGAAGATATTAAATATTTTAGCCAGCAGTTCAAAAAGTATTACGGCAAAACGCCGTCCGAGTTCAGACAGTCGCCGGGAAGCTGAATGCAGCCTTGCCTGTACCTGAAGCATCCTGGCATAGCATGTACGAGAAGTACCGGACATAGGTCCGCGACGGCAACCGATTCGACACAAGGGAGAGAGACAATCATGTACAACGAACTGACAACTCCGGCAGTAATCGTAGATTTGGACATTGCAGAGCGCAACATCGGACGAATGGCTGCCAAGCTGAAGCAGTACGGCATCAGCCATCGCCCCCATATCAAATCGACGAAATCGGTATATTTCGCCCGCAAGCAGCTGGAGGCCGGAGCGATCGGGATCACGACGGCGAAGCTTTCCGAAGCGGAGACGTTCGCGGAAGCGGGCATCGACAACATCTTGATCGCTTATCCGATCATCGGGGACGACAAGCTGGCCCGCTTCGAACGGCTTCACAAAAAGGCGGCGGTTATCGCGACGGTAGACAGCGTATACGGCGCGGAAGGCTTGTCCCGTGTAGGCGTCGCGTCCGGGAAACCGGTGGACACGCTGATCGAGATCGACGGGGGACTGAACCGCGGGGGACGGCAGCCTGGCGAAGATACGGTTGCATTCGCACGCGAGATCGTCTCGCTGCCGGGAATCCGGATTCGCGGCATTATGGGTTACTTCGGCACCGTTTACGGAAATACGGATGAAGCTTCGTTCCGCGCCGCCGTAAGTCTGGAATCCGATACGATGCGGCAGACAGCCCAAGCGCTTGCCGAAGCCGGAATCGCCGTCGATATCGTCAGCACAGGCTCGTCGCCCGCAGCCTTGTTATGCGAGGAGCTGAGCAGCGCCACCGAGGTTAGAGCCGGTAATTATTTATTGTTTGACGTATCCGGTGTTGCCATGGGATTTGCAAGTGAAGAAGATTGCGCGCTGCGGGTCGTCGCAACCGTCGTCAGCACGCCTCTACCGGGAAGGGCGACGATCGATGCAGGCACCAAGACGCTGACGAGCGACAAGGCGCATCATCGGGAAGGCTTCGGCATCGTAGTCGGCCAGCCGGAAATCCGGATAATCGGGCTGAACGAAGAGCACGGCTTTCTTCAGTTCGATCCGGCGAAAGTGACGCTGTCGGTCGGCGACCGAATCGAGATTATCCCGAATCATTCGTGCGTCATCCCGAATTTATGTGATTCGATTGCCGGTGTCCGCCAAGGGCATGTAGAGCGAAGCATCGTAATCGACGCGCGCGGCTGCAATTATTAGTGCGAATTCAAAAAGTCCGGTTTTCATTGGATGAAGCTAGGAAATGAGGAGCGGAGCTTTTGTGAGCACCGGAAGTTCCGGCTAAATTCAATATTCGATGTCGAGCAGGCTTTCGGATCGGCTTCGTGATCAAAAGTGGACTTTTTGAACAACCTCTATTAGGGGGATTTTCCAGTGACACTTTATAAGGATCTTATCGATGTAGACCGCATAACCGAAGTTTTGTCAGACCTGGTGCGTATTCCAAGCGTGAATCCGGGATTTCCCGGAGGAACCGGAGAAGGGCAGGTCGCCGTTTACGTCCGGCAGTTTTTCGAACGTCTGGCTCTTAGCGTCGATGTGCAGACCGTGGAATCCGGCAGGGACAATGTGATCGGCACGCTCCAAGGCCGGGGCGGTCGTCATTTATTGTGGGAAGCGCATATGGACACGGTTCAGACGTCCGGGATGACGATCGATCCGTTCGCCGTAGACGTACGGGAGGGCAAGCTGTACGGCCGCGGCGCCTGCGATACGAAAGCGTCGCTGGCTGCCATGCTCGTAGCGCTGGAGACGATGGTGCGGCATAAGCTGATTCCGGCCGCCCATGTTCATCTGGCTGCGGTCGTCGACGAGGAAACGACGTATAAAGGCGTATCGGCGCTGGCCGAACGGGTCCGGAGCGGAGAGCTTCGCTACGATGCCGCTATCGTCGGAGAGCCTACCCGGCTGCATCCGATTATTGCGCACAAAGGCGTGCTGCGCTTTCGCGTCGAAGTAACCGGCGTCGCCGCGCACAGTTCGACGCCGGAGCAAGGAGCGAACGCCATCGAGAGCATGGCGGAGGTGATTGCTTGGCTCCGGCAGCACGCACGCGAATCATTTCCGAGCCGGTCCCATGCACTGACCGGGCCTCCGTCGCTATGCATCAGTATGATCGAAGGCGGAGTCGCCCCGAATACGGTTGCGGACCGCTGCACGATTTCAATCGATATTCGTACGATTCCCGGACAGGAGTGGGAGGACGTATGGTCGGAGCTGCGCGAGCGTATCCTGCTGCTGCCCATGCCGGCCGGCGTGAAGGTCGAGGTGCATCGACCTTTTTTAACCGACTATGCGATGGAAGTATCGCCGGACCATCCATTGACGCACACGCTGCTCGCGGCGGCTAATACGTACTCGGCCGGACGCGAGGCGATCGGCGCTCCTTATTGCAGCGACGCCAGCAAGCTGACGCGCGTTTCGGTGCCGGCCATCGTATTCGGGCCTGGCAACATATCCGAGGCGCATACGGCGGACGAATGGGTGGAGCTCGCCGAAGTCGCGAAGGCAGCCGCCATTTTGATCTACACGGCAATGCACTACGGGGAAGAGGACGAGGACTGATTTTCCTTTAACCCGGGTTCGTAATTATCGCTTGGGTATTTCGATGTAATCGTTCGACCTGCCGCCTTATGGCGGTTTTTTTGCGCCTAGCGGGGGAATACCGGGAAGAACCGGAATTTGTCTACCTATCGGCTGAAGGTTCTCCCCTACTGGAAACCGCAAGCGCCTTTTATACTTAGGGTATACTTTTAATAGAATAGGGGAGCCCAAACATGAAAAAGAAAATTGCGGCAAGTTTAGCATCCGTAATGGCAATAGCGACGATTGCAGCATGCGGCCAGCCTGCAGAAAACGGTGCCTCCGACGGTGCGAAAACCGATACGCCCGCTACCGAAAAAGTGAAACTCTCCATCTGGCATAACTTCTCCGGCGACGACCTTCGCGCCAAAGCGGTCCGGGCTCAAATCGACAAGTTTAAAGCGGCTCACCCGGAAGTCGAGCTGGACGCCCAGGCGATCCCGCCGGACGGATACCGTCAGCGGCTCAAGACGGTCGCGGCGGCCGACGAGATGCCGGACGTATTCTTCGCCCACTCGGGCTCGGGCATTAAGGAATTCCATGACGGCGGACTGATTCAGCCGATTACGCCGCTGCTTACTAAATACCCGGACTGGAAAGGCAACTTCACGCCAGGTGCGTTCGACCCGCTGTCGTTTAACGATCAAGTATACGCCGTTCCGATCAATGCGTCTGTTACCTCGTTGTTTTTCTACAACAAGTCGTTGTTCGACAAACATGGCGTCACGGTTCCGAAAACTTGGGACGAGCTGCATACGGCCATCAAGGCGTTCAAGGATAAAGGAATTACGCCGATCTCGCTCGGCAACAAAGCCGCATGGCTGGCCCAATCGAGCATTCTGAGCTCCTTGGCCGACCGGGTAACCGGCAGCGACTGGTTCCTGAAGGCGGCGAAGCAGGAAGGCGCGAAATTCACCGATCCGGAATTTGTTCAGGCGCTGACGCTGCTCAAGGGGCTGTCCGATGCGGGCGCCTTCCAGCAAGGCTTCAACAGCCTGGACAACACGCAGATGGAGCAATATTTCATCTCCGGCAAAGCGGCTATGATGATCGACGGCGCATGGGCGCTCACGAACATGGCGGCGACGGGAACGAAGGAACAGCTGGATCAGGTCGAAGTCGCGGTGCTTCCGTCCGTTCCGGGCGGCAAAGGTGATCCGAATACGCTCTCCGGCGGCGCAGGCGGAGGTCTGGCGGTTAACAAAAAGCTGACGGGCAAAAAGCTGGACGCGGCTCTTGAACTGATCTATACGGTCAGCGGTCCGGAAGGAATGAAGGCGGTAGCGGAAAGCAATACGATCGTCAATTATAAAGTGGATGTCGATCAGTCGAAGGTCACTTCGCTGTTCTACAAAGCGTACAACTTGTCGAAAACGGTGAAGTTCACTCCGGTATATGACGCTTACTTGAGCTCGCAAGGTGCGGAAGCGATCAACAACGGGCTGCAGGAGCTGCTTATGGGCGGCAAGCCGGAAGAGATCGCGAAGAAGCTGCAAGACGCGCAAGCCCGTTCGTTAGGCAAATAAGCAACAGTTCGGCAGAAATAGAACGGCAGAAATAGAACCAAACGGTACGGACCGGTCTTTCATCGGGAAACCCGGTCCGGCTTCCGTTGGAAGACGACGCAACCGCGTACGCAACAAAGCGAAAGGGGAGGTTAGCGATGGCTGCTGCAAGCCGAGTACGGACATTTATTACGTTGGGCCTGCTTCCCGCCTTATCGATTTATTTGTTATTTGTTATCGTTCCGATATTCTGGTCGGCCTTTTACGGGTTTTTCGACTGGAAGGGCATCGGCGCGATGAAATATATCGGCTTCGCCAATTATGCCGAGGTCGTGCAAGACCCCATCTTCTGGAGAGCGTTCAAAAATAATCTGATTATCGTAGCGGCGTCGATATTCGGCCAGGTGCCGATCGCGCTCGTGCTTGCGCTTGTGTTGTGGAAAAGCTCTTTTTTTCACCGGTTTATCCGCTCGGCGGTATTTATGCCGATGGTTCTCGCATCGGTCGTTATCGGGATTATCTGGGGTTACATCTACAATCCGCAAATCGGTATCTTGAACTATATCCTTGAAAATGTCGGCCTAAGCTCCTGGATTCGCGATTGGCTCGGCGACCCGAAGATCAATATGTATTCGGTCAGCGTTCCGATCATCTGGGCGAACATCGGGCCTTATCTCATATTGTTTATCGCTGCGATTCAGAATATCTCTTCGGAGGTCGAGGACGCGGCCAAAATCGACGGAGCCGTCGGCTTCCGCCGTCTGTATCTGATCGTCGTGCCGATGATCTGGAATACGATTAAGGTCGCGATCGTGCTGTGCATCTCCGGAAGCATGAAAGCGTTTGATCTGATCTATGTCATGACGGGCGGCGGACCGGCGCAAGCGACCGAGCTGCTGGCTACTTACATGTACAACAACACGTTTAACATATTCCGTTACGGATACGGCTCGGCGGTGTCCACGATGATTATGATCATCAGCATGATTCTGGTTGCGGGCAGCCAGCTGCTAATGAAGCGTAAAGGCAACGACTAAACCGCATAGAGGAAGGAGGCAAACCGCTATGGAGACAACGGCAAACAAAGCGATCGCCCGCAGTGGCGGGGGGCTTCTGGGAAAGACGGTTCAACTGGGCAAGTCCTGGATCGGCAAGCTGCTGCTGACGATCTATGCGCTCCTGACGCTTTACCCGTTAATTTGGCTGTTCATCAGTTCGTTCAAATCGAATCAGGACTTCTACGGCAAGCCGTTCGCCCTGCCTTCGGTCTGGCAGTTTGAGAATTTCACCAGAGCGTGGAAAATAGCGGGGATCGGAACGGCGCTTACGAACTCGGTTATCGTCACGTTCGCTTCGATGGCGCTTACGCTATTCCTCGGGACACTCGCCGCGTATATACTGTCGAGGCTGCAGTTTAAGCTCAAAGGACCCATCATGGCGCTGTTCGTCCTCGGGATGCTCATTCCGATCCACAGCACGCTCGTGCCGCTGTTCATCATGATGAAGAAAATGATGATCCTCGATACGCATTGGGCGTTAATTCTTCCGTATACGGCATTCGAGCTGCCTGTCGCGATTTTTGTGGTCGCCGCTTATTTGACCTCGGTGCCCAAGGAAGTGGAGGAAGCCGCCATGATCGACGGCAACGGGTATTGGGGGATCTTTTTCCGCGTCATCTTCCCGCTGTCCATACCGGCGATGGCGACGGTCGCGATTCTCGCTTTTTTGCGATTCTGGAACGACTTCGCCTTTGCGCTCGTGTTCATTAACAAGCAGGCACTGAAGACGCTTCCGCTCAGCCTGTCGATTTTCTCCGACGGGTTCGGCACGGACTACAGCTTGACGATGGCCGCGATGACGATCGCCGTCATCCCTACGATCGTCATTTATTTGATCTTCCAGGAGCAGATTATGAAAGGAATGGTCGCAGGCGCGGTCAAAGGGTAAACATAAAAAGCTGCCGGCAAAGTGCAAGATGCCGACAGCTTTTTCGTTGTATCCAGGGTCAATTGCCGGAGCCGTCCCGAGCCAGCTCCTTGCGGACAATCGGCGCCACCTTCGTTCCGAGCAGTTCGATCGCGCGCAACACTTCACGGTGCGGCATCGTCCCGACATTCACATGAAGGAAAAAGCGGGTCACTCCCAGATTTTTGTGCAGCAGCACGATTTTCTCCGCCACATATTCCGGATCGCCGACATAGAGTGCGCCTCGGAGGCTGCGCGCGGCATCGTACGAAGCCCGGCTGTACGGCTGTCCCCAGCCCCGTTCGCGTCCGATCACGTTCATCTGGGCTTGCGTAGGCGGGAAAAACAGCTCGGCGGCATGATCGGTCGTATCGGCGACGAAACCGTGAGAGTGGGTGGCGATCGGCAGTTTGTCCGGATCATGTCCCGCTTTGGCAGCCGCTCGCTTGTATAACTGGACTAGCGGCGCGAAGCTCTCGGGCATTCCGCCGATAATGGCAAATGCGATCGGCAGTCCGAGCATGCCGGCGCGTATCGCGGATTGCGGAGTACCGCCGCTGGCGATCCATACGGGCAGCGGGGTTTGAACCGCCCGGGGGTATACGCCCAGGTTGTCGATAGCCGGCCTATGGCCGCCGCGCCACGATACTTTCTCCGAAGCCCGAATCGCGAGCAGCAGCTCCAGCTTTTCTTCGAACAGTTCGTCATAATCGCTCAGGTCGTAGCCGAATAGCGGGAAAGATTCGATGAACGAGCCCCGTCCCGCCATAATTTCGGCCCGGCCGTTCGAGATGCCGTCCAGCGTAGAGAACGATTGATACACGCGTACCGGATCGTCCGAAGATAATACCGTGACGGCGCTTGTCAGCCTGATCCGCTTCGTCATCGCCGCAGCCGCAGCCAGTACGACGGCCGGGGAGCTGCCCGCGTAATCGGCCCGGTGATGCTCGCCGATCCCGTACACATCGAGCCCGGCCTGATCGGCTACGACGATTTCCTCCACCGCATTGCGCAGCCGCTCGGCGTGACTGATCACTACACCGGTTGACGGGTCGGGAGTCGCCTCGAGAAATGTGCTGATTCCAATTTCCATCCTATTTGCTGATTCGGTCATTTGATTTCTCCTCCTTTGCTTACAGCTTCTACTTTACTAATTTTTATATAGTTTCTCAACTTCGGTAAGTAAAATGAAGCAAAAGAGTGACGGATTCTCAGTTTTTACCGGATAACCGGCTGGATATTGTCCATAGGAGCGATGCTCCCAAGATCCCGAGCATTCCGCCCGACAGGAAGAGCTAGGACGAGAATGCCTACTGTATTCGTGCTTTATTATTGTAACAGATCGGATTGATATCGAACCAGAGCGGTTAGCAGGGCCAAACACCATCTTGATTTTCCAGACGAACGGGTGTAGGATATGAGAAAATATAAAGGAGTGATCAGAGCGGGATTACCGGAATAAGCGGGATTTCGCTCTATCGGACAGGAGAGTTCATCGATGACCGCCATTTACAAAGCTTTAACGATTGCCGGCTCGGATACTAGCGGCGGAGCCGGTATCCAGGCCGATCTGAAAACGTTCCAGGAGCACGGCGTCTACGGGATGACCGCCCTGACGACGGTTGTTGCTCAAGATCCTCATAACGGCTGGTTCCACAACGTGTTCCCCTTACCGGTTCATGCGCTAGAGGCGCAACTCGAAACGGTTATATCCGGAATCGGGGTCGACGCTCTGAAGACCGGTATGCTCGGTTCGATCGAGATTATCGAGCTGGTGGCGCATAAGCTGGCGAAATACGGGATAACGAACGTCGTCGTCGATCCGGTCATGGTATGCAAAGGCGCGGACGAAGCGCTGCATCCGGAGACGAACGACAGCCTTCGCGACGTACTCGTTCCTGCGGCGCTTATCGTGACGCCGAACTTGTTCGAAGCGTCCCAGCTCAGCGGCAGACCTCCGATCCGGACGGTCGACGATATGAAGGAAGCCGCAGCCCGCATTCACGAGCTCGGAGCCCGGTATGTGCTGATCAAAGGCGGCGGCAAGCTCGATCACCCTCGCGCCTTGGACTTGCTCTACGACGGGCAGACATTCGAGACGCTGGAATCGGACAAAATCGGCACCACCTACACGCACGGGGCAGGCTGCACCTATTCGGCCGCGATTGCCGCCGAGCTTGCCAAAGGCAAACCGGTCCGGGAAGCAATCGACACGGCCAAAGCGTTTATTACCGCGGCCATCCGGCATTCGTTCCCGCTTAACTCCTATTTCGGTCCGACCAACCATGCGGCTTACCGGATGTATAAGTCCCGATAAGTCGCTTAGCGCCCCTCGTCTTCGCTTTACAGGTGAAGCGGGGGGTTATTGTGTTTGTATGTTCATTAATAGGCGGCAGGTAGAGGCCGAGTAAGGGTGGTTTGTACCCTTTATTTTGACCGAAAACCCGCTTGGGCACGGAATAGGAGCGGTTTGAGACTCATAAAATCCGCGAATCGGGTGCAGTCCCGTCAGTCGGCTGAAATAAGGGCTGCAAACCGCTTTTAATCTCTTCTGTCCTGGTAAAAGGCCAAAAATAGAGGATACGAAAGACTCGTATTTCTGTATTTTAATATTTCTTGCTTTGCAAGATTGCTGTTACACTTGCAGAGCTCGTAAGAGATCACACCATTGAGATATAGTAGGAGGAGCAGCTTCAAGCGAAGAGGGAGCCGCTTCTATACCATTGTGTACACCGGAGGAACTCTCATGCAGCCGATACAAACCAAGTTTTTTGACTTCGGGAAGGAACAGACCGACTACTTAAGTAAAGCCGATCCTGTGCTTGGAGCGGCCATATCGCGGATCGGGAAGATAGAGCGCGTTGTGATGCCCGACCCGTTCACCGCGCTCGTATACGCGATAGTCGGACAGCTGATATCGGCCAAAGCCGTACATACGATCTGGGAGAACATGCAGACCAAGCTCGGGGACCTGACGCCGCAACGTCTGTCATCCGTAACGGCGGACGATATTCAGCGCTGCGGCTTAACGATGAAAAAAGCGGTCTGCATTCATCAGATCGCGGAAGCCATCGTTCAAGGAAAGCTCGATTTGAATGAACTGAACGAGCTTCCGGACGAGGATGTGATACGAAAGTTAATGGCATTAAAAGGTGTGGGCAGATGGACGGCCGAAATGCTGCTTCTCCATGCTTACGAGCGTCCGGATATTGTCAGTTGGGGAGACATCGCGATACGGCGGGGGATGATGAAGCTGTACGGGCTGGACGCCTTGACGAAGGATCAGTTCGAACAGTACCGCACAGGCTATTCGCCTTACGGCTCCGTGGCTTCCCTCTACTTGTGGGTGATCTCGTTCGAATAAGAAAGATGACGATTGACCGTATGCAAAACGATAAAAGTGTCGTTCACGGAATTCGAGAACGAGGGGCACGTATCGATATTGGCGGCCATGATCAGCCGGGCACTGCGTTTCGCTTTTCAACCGTAAAAGGCCGTCCCTCCAGTCATCACAAGTGATGGGGGGCGGCCTTTTCTTAATTTCCTTTACGATGGGACCAGATCACAACAGGGATTAGCAGCAAGGACAGAAAACCTCCGGCCAGCGAAAGCGCCGCATAACTGGATTGCGCGACCACCATACCGGACAACGCTCCGCCCGAAGCTCCCGCCAAAGCAATCAGCACGTCCACCGAGCCTTGCGTTTTGGCGCGGTTCGAAATCGTCGTAGCGTCGACGATCAGCGCTGTACCGCTAATCAAGCCAAAGTTCCAGCCCAATCCAAGCAGAATTAATGCGATCGTAAGGAGCGGCAACGAATGGGCCGGCACGACAGCCGCCATAACGCCGGCCGCGAGCAATGTGACTCCGGCCGCGACAGCCATCCAGGTACGGCCGATCTTATCGACGAGATAGCCGGTGAGCAGGGACGGCAGGTACATGGCGGCAACATGGAAGCCGATCACAAGTCCGAATTGTCTCAAGCCGTGTCCATGGTGACCCATATGCACAGGCGTCATCGTCATAATGGCGACCATTACGATCTGGGTGAACACCATGATCGAAGCTCCGGCTACGATACCGCTTTTGTTTACAGCCGCAAGGCCGGAGTTGTCGTCGGTACGCGCCGTTTCGCTTGTTGAGGGCGCTTCGGCGATTGCTTTTGCCACGAGCAGCGGATCAGGCCGAAGAAAAAACAGAAGGATCAACCCCGCTGTAAGGAAAGCGGCTGCCGCCAATATGAACGGCCCTGCAAGTGCCGGAACCCCGATGCCGGTTGCAAAACGGCCCATCGTGTCAACGAGATTCGGTCCTGCGACCGCTCCCAGCGTAGTCGAGACGAGAGCGATGCTGACCGCCGTAGCCCGCTGCTTGGCCGTCGCCAGATCGGTTCCTGCATATCGCGCTTGCAGGTTGGTTGCCGTACCGGCTCCATAAATGAACAAAGAGACCAGCAGAAACACAATATTGTGGGTTACCGCAGACAGGACGACCCCGATCGCGCCGATTCCCCCGGTCATAAAACCCGCGGCAAGGCCGATTCGCCGTCCCATCCGCTGCGAAATCCGGCCTACGATGAGCGCCGCTCCGGCGGAGCCCAGGGTGAACAGTGCGGATGGAATGCCGGCAAAGCCATCCGTGCCCAGCATGTCTTGAGCGAGAAGCGCGCCGACCGTTACGCCTGCGGCGAGTCCGGCCCCTCCGAATATTTGGGAGAGAACCACGATGATCAGGGTACGGCGATACAACTGACGCCGTCTCTCGGGAGAGGCGATATACGACTGGATGTAAGCCGGTTGTTGATTGAACATTTTGTTCGCAGGTTGCATGATGAATGCCCGCCTTTCCTGGCTTGCCAGTCTGGATTGTAGGGAAGTGCCGATTTTAACTTGGTACTGCGATCGGATGGCTATTATTCTGCGGGCCTGACGAATTGCTTCCAGTCATGAACGCTTTCCTCCAACCGGAACGCCTTGAATCCGTTGGCCTGCAGCAATTCAACGGCTTCAACGGACATCAGGCAGTATGGACCTCTGCAGTAGGCGACTATATCGGAGTTCGTCGGCAGAGCGGCGAGCCTCTCTGCCAATTCTTCGATCGGAATCGATACGGCACCGGGGATATGCGCTGCCTCGTATTCCGACTTGGGCCGCACGTCGATCAGCATAACCTCGCCCCGTTCCATCCGCCTGTGAAGCTCTGCCAGAGATACGGCTTCCATCCCGGCATGATTCGACATAAACTCCTTCCTGATCTGCTGCACTTGGACGAGCTGCTTCTCCGACAGACGGTGCAAGCCGCCCATAAACCCGGATACCTCGTCGCCGGCTAATTCGTAGATAACGAAATTACCTTGCTTTTTGTAGTTCACCAGTCTAGCCTGATGAAGCGTCTGCAAATGCTGGGAGACGTTGGCGACACTCATCCCGGTATCTCTAGCCAGACTTTCGACCGACTTGGGGCTTTGCGACAACAAGTCCAGAATCTCCAGACGTTTCGGGCTCGACAAACATTTCCCGATACGGGCAAATTCCTGATACAGCTTATCCTTTATTGCTAGATCGATTGTCATCGCTCCATCACCTCAACTATTCAATTGTTTAATTGAATAGTTGTATTCTAATCGATACCGGAAGAGTCGTCAACAGAAACCGAATAAGGGAAACTCTCATTGTCGTGTTGGCGATCGGGTTGAAGCAGACGAGACGACCTGTCAGGGGAAATCGCCAAAAGACATCTTCGTTATCTTGCTGTTCCATTCGGGAAAGGTCTCCCGTGAGCCATCATTAAGGTATACTGGCTGTACGAGCGTAAGACGTGATGCGCGAATATCGCCGTGCCGTCATACCGGCCGACCAATAGGGAGTCCGAGAAGTCGCAAGGCACGGACGAGCGGAATTAGGGAACGGGAAGGTGATCAGGATGGAGATATCGATCAGAGAACAATTGCTGGAGCTGGCAGACGAGGAATACCGGACGTTTTCCGCTTCGCTGATCCCCACGATCGATCATGTGATGGGTGTTCGTTTGCCGGAGCTTCGCAAAATGGCCAAAACAATCGCACGCCGCGATTGGCGCAGTTATCTGAAGCAGGCCGACGGCGATTATTTCGAGGAAGTGATGCTTCAAGGGATGGTCATTGGCTATGCCCAGGCGGAGCTGGAGGAGTTTCTGGCCCTGGTGGCGGATTTCATCCCCAAAATCGACAATTGGTCGGTTTGCGACAGTTTCTGTACGGGGCTTAAGTTCACCTCTGCGAACAAGGAGAGCGTGTGGACGTTCCTCCAGCCTTACTTACGGTCGAAGAGCGAATACGAACTGCGGTTTGGCGTAGTCATGCTGTTAATGTACTATACCGATGAGCCGGATATTCAGTCTGTCCTGAGCTTGCTGGACTCGATCCGGCACGAGGGTTATTATGTGAAAATGGCGGTTGCCTGGGCGATCTCCGTCTGTTATGTGAAGCAGCCCGAGCCGACGATGCATTATTTGCATAACCATTCGCTTGACGCGTTTACCTACAACAAAGCATTGCAGAAAATAACGGAGTCGAACCGGGTCCATCCGGACATGAAAAAGACGATTCGGCGGATGAAGCAAACCGGCACCATGCGTCATAACGACTCGTAGTTGCGGCGAGCACGCGAAAAAGCGGCGTCTCACCTGGAGTTAAATCGAATGATGGCGCCGCCGTATCCGTTACCCGGAATGTTCCAATATCAAGGAAAGTCAAGGAAGGGGAGCGCGGGTTATGGCTCGAATCCTTGTTGGCTGACGAACAGTTCGTCCTCGACAAAGATTTGCTGCAACCGCTCGATGACGATCCGGTAGGCGTCCGGATGGTACCATTCCTCCAGCCCGAGCTCCTTGTACTTCTGAACAATGCCGAGGCTTTTGGTCCGTTTGCCGCCGCTGCCGTCCCCCATAAAATAATCGTCCACACATACACGGTTTACTAGCGGACGTAACGTTTGAGCAAACGAGCTGCTGCTTGGCAGAATCGGGGCTATCGTAGCCTGGGTCGGAATTCCGGCATCAGCCAATATCTCCAGCGTTTTTAATCTCGCCGCGATCGGCGGGGCATACGGAGAGAAATGTTTGCGGATTTCTTCCCGATCAGTTTCCACCGTTATGCTTATTCTCACGTTGGACCCTAGCCGGACCAGCAGATCGATATCTCTGCGTACGAGCGGACTGCGGGTCTGGACGAATAAGAAATCCGGCGGATCGGCAACCATAACTTCAAGCAGCGACCGGGTAACGTTCTCCTTGTATTCGATAGGCTGATACGGATCGGTGCTGGAGGACATGAAGATGGTGACGGGACCTTTGGACTTCGCTTTTTGCAGCTCTTTCCGGAAAATGTCGGCCGCATCGCTTTTGATATCGACCCAGGTCCCCCAAGCTTTGCCGCGGAACGTGGATACCGGCATTTGCCGGACGTAACAATAGGAACATCCGAACGCACACCCTGTGTACGGATTCAACGAATGGCTGTAGCCGGCCAGGAAGCCTGTCCCTTTGTTAAGAAGCGATTTTGGCGTTTTGTGCGTATACTCAGGGTTCATCGCTGCAAGGCTTCCTTAGGATACGAGACGTTCCGCTCCAGTTCAAGCAGCTTCGTCTTCATCTCTAGCCCGCCCCGGTAGCCGGTCAGCGCCCCGTTTTTCCCGATGACGCGATGGCAGGGGACCGTAATCAGGTTCGGGTTGGCTCCGATCGCCGCTCCTACGGCACGCACCGACAACGGCTTCCGGATCATCTCCGCGATATCGGTGTACGTTCTCGTTTGTCCGTAAGGGATGTCGCCGAGCGCTTTCCATACAGCAAGCTGAAAAGGGGTGCCTCGCAAGTCGGCAGGGGCCGTGAAGCTTTCACGAGCGCCTTCCAAATATTCGACCAGCTCGTCCGCATACCGCTGCATCATCCCGTCGTTACGAACGAGCGCGCTGCCCGGAAAACGGGCGGCTGCCCAGTTTACCAGTTCCTGGAAAGATCGGTTTTGCGAGCCTACATAACATAAGCCTTTTTCTGTCGCCCCGATATGCATGTTCCAATCTTGATAAGCGAGCAGCGACCAGTAGAGCGGTGCCGCATTAGAGCTTTTTTCCATAAATAAAAATCCTCCTTCAGGACCGGGTTGCCGGGTCGTGGCGGTAGCTCGCCGGCGTATGCCCGGTTTTCTTTTTGAACAACGTGATGAAATACGGAGTATTCGACAAGCCCACGCCATGGCCCACCTCGGATACCGGCTTCGATGTTCGGATCAGCTCAGCTTTGGCTTTTTCGATACGAATATCTTGAATATACTCCACAGGAGTTTTCCCTTTTACTTTTTTGAACGTACGATGGAGATGATAGGGCGTACCGTGGCAGATCGCCGCAAGCGTATCCAGCGTCAGCGGCTCGGCGTAATGGTCGTCGATATAGTCGGTTACCAGTGCGATCCACTCTTCGTCAGGCCATCGCTGTCCGGTCGGTTTGCATCGTTTGCACGGCCGGTAACCTGCGGCTACAGCTTGTTCTGGCGTATGAAAAAGTCCGATATGTTCTTGCTTCGGCGGTCTGGATTTGCAGGAAGGACGGCAAAAGATGCCCGTCGTTTTTACTGCGTAAAAAAATCGGCCGTCATAGGACGCATCGTTGCTGACGACAGCCTGCCATTGTTCCTCCGTCAGCGGCTGCGGACCGGTCTGCTGTTTCATGCGGGTTCACCTCCATCCAAAGTATAACTCTAAAAAGCGGTTTTTGTACGTTTTAGCGGATGGAATAGCAAGATAACGAAATAATGAGCTTGGTGAGGCTGTCGATTCAATGTGGACAACCAAGTGGAAAGGGAAAAGATTACCTTCTGGCGAGTTTTGTCTGGAATCCCCTACCTTACAATCCTTATTCAATCAAGGGATTCCGGACAACCTGTCTGAGCAGAAGAAGGTAACTTTTCACTTGGAACGGCCTGCTAACACTTCTACACAATGAATCGACAGCCTCTTGGTACGACCAAGATCTTTTGAAAGCTCGCTTGCTATTGGCAGAAAATCGAGGTAAAATAGTTAAGGTGACTTAACTATGAAGGATGCGAACCTATTCCGATGGAGACCACGAGGGAAGACTTGATCCGGATCGTCAAAGAGATGAATGAAGCGGACTACTCGATGAATGTAATGCTGTTTCAAGCCCATGAAGAGCTGCTGGAAAGTGAAATAACGGCAAAGCAGACCATTCTGCTCGAGCATGTCCATAAGCACAACCAGATGACGGTTAGCGAACTTGCCGAGCGGATGAACGTTTCGTCCAGTGCGGTAAGCCAGATCGTCAGCAAGCTGGAGAAAGCGAATTATGTGACCCGTGAGATCAACCGGAGCAATCGCAGGGAAATTCTTGTTCGTCTTGCGCAGCGCGGGACGGACTATTTCGTCAAGCAGGATCATCTGGAGCGGACGATCATCGAGCGTTATTACTCGCAGCTCGACTTCGATGAAGTCGTTGCGATGAAGAACACGATCTTGAAGCTGAAGGCGATCGTGGAGAAGGAAGTAAACGGCGATGGCAGCAAAACGATAAAATAAACGCTGCCATGGCCTGTCAGCAGGGACAATCGTCGACAGGTACCGGCGTTTCCTTTTGTACGATAGTTAAGTCACCTTAATAGTTTACATTTGATTAACATTATAGCCAGTCTGACTGTCATAAACCTTAGACGAGGAGAGGGTTCGATGAATACCAAACGGGAGAAGCTGGAGCACTTGTTTGCTGAAATCGATCGGCAGGGCGGAGTTAACGGGGTTTTCATGGCGGCGGAGCGAGGCGAAGTGATTTATGAAGTGGCATTCGGTTTCGCCGAACGATCTTCGGGACGCCGGTTGACGACAAATACCGTATTCGAGCTCGCTTCGTTGTCGAAGCCGTTCACCGCTTTGGGTGTGATCCTTTTGGAAGAGCAGGGAAAGCTCGCCTATGACGATCCCGTTTCGCTGTGGATTCCGGAGCTTCCATACCCGGGAATTACCGTAAGGCAGCTGCTTGGCCATACTTCGGGTTTGCCCGACTATATGGAGCTGTTCTTGACGCATTGGGACCGGAACCGGATAGCAACGAACGCAGACGTGCTGGACATGTTGATCCGCTACCAGCCACCGGTTTATTTCGAACCCGGTGAAAGCTGGTTATACAGCAATACAGGGTATGTGCTGCTCGCCGTCCTGATTGAGCGAATATCCGGACTTACGTTCGCGGAATACATGCGAAGCCGCATTTTTCATCCGCTTGGGATGGCCCGCACAAGCGTTTATAACAGGAGGTACCGCCCTGAAACGATTTCCGATTACGCTTACGGATACGCCTTCGACTTTCATTCCGGAGAGTATAAG
Source organism: Paenibacillus sp. MAH-35 (assembly GCF_058135425.1). NCBI lineage: Bacteria > Bacillati > Bacillota > Bacilli > Caryophanales > Paenibacillaceae > Paenibacillus > Paenibacillus sp. MAH-35. The sequence goes on along the minus strand of NZ_JBYUPU010000007.1, from coordinate 165,616 downwards.
CTGCCCGACGATATCGGGGATACGCAGTATGTCAGATTTTTGGACGGCATTCAGGGTGACGGCACCGTCAATTCGAATATGAGCGATTTGCTGAAGTTCGACCGCGCTTTGTACTCAGATTCGCTCGTAAGCAGACGGTCCCTGGATCAGGCGTTTGCGCCAGTACCGTTCAATAACGGGGAAACCTTCGATTACGGTTTCGGCTGGATTCTGGAGCAGAAGGAAGGGAAGGGCAGAGCGGTTCTTCACAGCGGAGGCTGGCCGGGTTATGCGACCGTGATGATCCGGTATATCGATGCCGATATGACGCTGATTTATTTGAGAAACCGGGAGCAGGCCGTTGAATTCGATCAGGCTGTCATATCCGCCGCCGAACATATATTGCTGGAACTCCCCTATGACATTCCCCAGCTTCCTCCGGAACAAAAAATCGCGTCGTTCGACCGTAAGCTATACGAGCGTTATGTCGGAACGTACCGGCTTGGAGAAGAAGGGAGCGACGGAGATTCGACAATCGCTCAAGTCCTCGTCGAGGAAGACCGGCTCTTTTTGCAGATTGCCGGCAAAGTGCGTCTGGAGTTGTATCCATCGACGCAAACCCGTTTCTTCGTCCGGCTTATACCGGTTGAAGTCGAATTCCTGTGCGACGGGGATGGGAAAGCGGAGAAGCTGATTGTGATCCAGGAGGATGCCGAGACGCAGGGAGTGCGGATCGGAGAAGGGTAGACATACCGGACACCCGTTTATGCGGCAATTTCAAAATCGTTTAGTTTAGTTTGGTATTGTTTACGTTTGGTTTGGTCTGGTTTGGCCCGCATCCTGCGGGCTTTTTGGCGTGTGGCAGGCGGGCGACAGGTTCAAAACCGGCGGCACGAAGAGCGTTGTCAGCATTCCATACCTGACTCCGGTTAGGAGTAGAATTCGACATTTCCCAGCAACTGCAAATTCTTATTGAAAAGTTCGTTTTCTTTGATATAATTACGATAATGATAATCATTATCACTTTTATGAATTGGTTTTGGATTCAGATGACTGACGTTAGCGGACGATTCCATGAAGCTAGGCGGATTTCCCCCCATTACCTGCAGAGGAGCAAATTAATATGAATACAAAGCAAGTTTTCGACGTGACGATTATCGGCGGTGGTCCGGCCGGACTGTTTGCCGCATTTTATAGCGGGTTGCGTGAAATGTCGACGAAAATCATCGAGTATCAGCCTTTTCTTGGCGGCAAGGTCCATGTCTATCCGGAGAAAATGATCTGGGACGTCGGCGGTCTAACACCGGTTTCCGGAGCCCAACTGATCGAGCAGCTGACCGCGCAAGGAACGACATTCAACCCTGAAATCGTGCTTGGGGAGAAGGTGACGTCGATTACGAAGGATGAACAGGGAACATTCGTGCTGCATACAGCCTCGGGAAGCGAGCATTATTCCCGGACGGTTATTCTCGCGGTAGGGGGCGGCATCTTGAAGCCGACCAAATTAACGATCGACGGCGCAGAGCGGTTTGAAGTAACAAATCTGCACTATACCGTGAAGTCTCTCGCCCGCTATCAAGGTAAGACCGTGCTCATCTCGGGCGGCGGGAATGCGGCGATCGATTGGGCGAACGAACTGGAGCCGATCGCGAAGAAAGTGTATTTGACGTACCGGAAAGACAATCTGAAAGGCCACGAGGCGGAAATCTCCAAACTGCTTGCGAGCTCCGTGGAATGTTTGTTGAACACGTCGATCGAAAAGCTGATTGCCTCGCCCAACCATGAAACGATCCAAAAGGTGCTGCTGAAGCATAGCGAGGACGATACGGAAACCGAGCTGGAGATCGATGAGGTCATCATTAATCACGGCTACGAGCGGGACAAAGATCTGCTGCAAAATAGCAAAGTAAAGATTGCGATGGAAAAAGAATACTGGATCGCCGGAAGTGCGATGAGCGAAACGTCGGTAGACGGGTTGTATGCGGCAGGCGATATTTTGCACCATGAAGGCAAGCTGCATCTTATCGCAGGAGCTTTCCAGGATGCCGCGAACGCCGTGAACAAGGCCAAGCAATACATAACTCCCGACGCGAACGCTTATGGGATGGTTTCGTCCCATAACGACTTGTTCGAGCAAAAAAACCGTGAGCTGCTGAAGCATTTGTATACGAAATAAGCTTCGGAATTTACCGGTAATTTTCGCATTTACGATCCAATTGACAAGCGCGAAACCAAGTCCGCAGGCCGATAACCCCGGCGGGCTTTTTGCTGTTTGCTGCTAATATCTCTCTTTCATGAGACCTAATATATGGAAGTGACGTAGTATATTAGGAATGAGATTACATAGCGATGGAGGGGACTAAACTGGTACTTACCGGCAGGACATATGGGGTTTGGGACACGTTCCGAATCCCGTTTCGGTGCGCGCCGATTTTGACGGTACTCGCCATTTTGCAGACGTTATTGGCGGGGGCGGCGCCAACGATGCAAATTGTAGCGACAGCATCATTTATCGATAACGCCCTATCAATCGTTCAGAACGAATCGGACTTGTCACTTATTTATCCGTCTATGCTCGCCGTTGTTGCTTTAATCGCCTATCAATGGATGGCAAGGCAATGGACAGCGCTGATTCAGGTCAGGCTGGAGCTTTCCATCCGCGAGCAGTTTCGTACGGCCATCACAGAAAAACGGGCGAAGCTGGCTTACCGGCATATCGAAAATCACGAGACATGGGACTTGATCTCGCGAATAGCCGCAGCACCGGAAACGAAGATCAGATCCGCCTTCACCGACCTCCTGGCCATCGTCTCCAAAGCGATCCAGGTCACGGGAATTCTGATTCTGCTTATTACCCAAGTGTGGTGGGCGGCTCTGCTGATCCTGGCGCTGACGGCGCCCCTGTTCGCCCTGGCGATCAAGAGCGGCCGCTCGACGTACGAGGCCGGCCGTGAAGTATCCAAGTATAAGAGAAAATACGAATATTTGACCGAAGTGTTGACAGGCCGCGAGGCGGTGGACGAGAGAACGTTATTCGGGTTCGGCGGACCCGTCGGAGAACGCTGGTATCGCCACTACGAGACGGCACGGAGCATCGAATTCCGCACGGAACGGAAATGGTTTATTAAAATGAAAGCCGGAAGCGTGCTGACCGCGATCGTCTCGATGCTGATCATCATGGTGCTGATCGGACCTGTGATTGCTGGAGCGGTCACGATCGGTATGTTCATCTCTCTGGTGAACGCCGTCTTCGGCATCGTCCAGATGATGTCGTGGCAGTTCACCGCCAATGTGGATCAACTGACGAAACACCGAGAGTATTTAAAAGACTTGACCGAATTCGCACGGCTTGAAGAAACGGACGGAGCGGCGGCAGCTCCGGTATTTCCGGCGCCGGTCTTCGAATCGCTTGAGTTCAGAGAAGTCAAATTCGTTTATCCGGGCATGCAGGCGCCGGTCCTAAACGGACTTTCGTTTCGGATACAAGCCGGTTCCCAGTATGCATTTGTCGGCGTGAACGGAGCGGGGAAGACGACGATTATGAAGCTGCTTACGGGGTTATACGACCAGTACGATGGCGAGATTCTTTTGAACGGCAAGCCTATTTCCGAATACGGGCAGCATGAACTGAAAGCGTTTTACTCGGTCGTTTATCAAGATTTCGCCAAATATTACATCCCGCTGAAAGACAATATCGCGGTAGGGGATGTGAATCGGCTGCGTCACGACGCCGAAGAGGGTACGTTAGCGCGGATTCGCCAGGCCGCCGGTCAAGTGAGCTTGCATACGCTTGAGCAAAAACTGCCTGAAGGATTCGACACGCCGCTCGGCAAAATCAAAACGGGCGGTCAGGACGTCTCCGGAGGCGAATGGCAGCGGATTGCGATGGCGAGGGCTCTTCTGAATCCCGCACCGGTCCGCATACTGGACGAACCGACGGCGGCGCTGGACCCGATCGGCGAAAGCAAGCTGTATGAGCAATTTGAGCAGATCAGCAGAGACAAAACCACGTTGTTCATCAGTCATCGTCTGGGCTCAACGCTGCTGGCTGATCACATATTCGTGATCGGTGACGGACGGATTATCGAGCAAGGCAGCCATCCGGAGCTGATGAAAGCCCGGGGTGTATATGCCGGGATGTATGAGAGCCAGAGGAGCTGGTATCAATGAAGAAGAACGATTCCGCGGCAACCGGCAAACCGATCTCGCTGTTGACCGTTCTGAGAACGTTATTTCCATTCGCCCTCGCATCGTTTCCGGTCTTGTTTCTGCTTACGAATGCGGTCGGGATTGCTCACGGGGCGTCGTTCGGATTAAACACGTTCCTATCGCAGCTTTTTTTCGATTCGGTTACGAAGGCCGTCAGCCAGCAGACCGGGTTGTCCGTCGTATTAGGGTTGGCGGCTGCTCTGGGCGCGGCGACGATCGGTTCCGAGATTTTGAACGGATTGCATAACTTTATGGGCAAAACCTACTACCGGAAGATGATCGGTTATTTAAGCTTACGGATGAATGAAAAAGCTTCGAGGCTCGATCCGATCGTATACGAATCTCCGGAGCTTCTGGACGATATTAACAAAGCAAACGAGGGGATGACCAACAGTCTCGGCTTATTGTTTACGGCCGTTACGATTTTCACGTTTTATATCCCGTATTTTATTTTTATGGGATTTTATTTGTACACCTTAAAGCCGATCCTTGCCCTTTCCTTGATCCTCGTTTTTATCCCTGTTGTAATCTCTCAATTGATACGGGGGGCGGTATTCGCGGGGCTGGAGGATCAGGCTGCGCCGATCCGGCGGGAGTTCGAATATGTGGAGCGCTGCATCTGCGACAGGGAGTATTACAAGGAGACCCGTATTTTGGGGGCATTTGCGTTTTTCATAGACTTGTACCGATCCGCACTATCGCTGCTTGCGGTCAAAACCTGGAAAGCGGAACTAAGGACCCGGCTGTTGGAGCTTGGGATGAAAATGGTGACATTGGCCGGATATTTCGGTATCTTGTACATGCTGGTCGCCGCAATGCTGAATGGGGAAATCAGCATCGGTTCCTTTGCCGCCGTATTCGCTTCTATCGGTTTTATGTTCGGGATGATGGAGGAAGTGATTACGAGTCAAATCGGGAGTATGACGAAAAACCTCGGCACCGTGCGAAACTTCATCCGTTTCTTGAAGCTGCCGGAGCGATCCGGCGAAGAAGCGCGGATAAACGCTGGCGACGGCGTTGTTCTGAGCGACGTTTCTTTTCGCTACCCCGGGGCCGATAGCGAATCGTTGTCGGACATAACGCTGGAGCTGAAGAAGGGGGAGACCATCGCCATCGTCGGCGAGAACGGGGCCGGCAAAACGACCCTCATCAAACTAATGACCGGCCTATACGTGCCGAGCACAGGTGTAGTGCGGATAGGGGGCGCCGATACGAGGAACGTCTCCGCCAAGTCGGTGTACCGGGAAATAACGGCCGTATTTCAGAAATACCAGCGGTACAAGATGACGCTGGAGGATAATATCCGTATCAGCGATCCGGATGAAGGGGAGCGCCGGTCGAAGCACGGCTTACAGCTCGCCGTTCGGAAAGCGGATCTGGACGTGAATGCGGGGGCATTTCCGGACGGTCACGCCACGATGCTCTCCCGGGAATTCGACGGAGTGGATTTGTCGGGCGGGTTATGGCAGCGGGTTGCGATCGCCAGAGGGTTTTATCGCATACATGGCATGATCGTGCTGGATGAACCGACGGCGGCTATCGATCCGATCGAAGAATCGAACCTGTACAAGAAGTTCGCGGAAATCGCCAAAGACAATACGGCGATCATCGTCACCCACCGGCTGGGCTCGGCCAAAATCGCCGACCGGATCGTCGTTCTGGATCAGGGGCGGATTGCTGAGACAGGCACGCATGATGAACTGATGCGCAAGGCCGGTAAATATGCCGAGATGTTCAGCGCTCAAGCGCAGTGGTATTCCATACAGCATTAAGCAAAAAGCAACAAGCCGCCGATTCCGTTCGGCGGCCTGTTGTGCGAACTATTGATTTTTCTTTTCCTCGATAAACTTGTTCGCTTTCTCGTTCGCTGTACGCAGGGCGGTATTGATGTCGACGTTTTCCTGGATGACGCTTTTGAGCGCATCGTTCAGAAATCCGTAGATGTTCGGATCGTATTTGGACGCTTGCGGCAATGGCGCAGGGGTGACGTTGAATATCCCCGACAAGTTTTTGCCTTCGAAAATTTTCATATCGCGGGCGTATTGCTTGCGAAGCTCCTTGTCTTTCATAATCGTCAACCGGGCACGCTGGTTCATATCTTTTTGCGCTTCCTCGCCGGTTAACAGCTCGATGACGCGGTAGGCCGCTTCCCGGTTTTTGGCAGCCTGGGGCACCATCAAGAGATGGAAATCGACTTCGCGTCCGATTCCCGGCCGGTCGTCATAGGACGGATAACTGATCATATCCCAGTTGAACTGCTTGCCGGGCTCGTCCGGTGTAGTCAGCTGGGTGGCGAAGGAGTCGAGCCAATACGGGTAAAGCGCCAGCTTCCGTTCTTTGAGGAAATAGGCGACCCCGTAGACGTACCGTTTGTTCGGATCGATCACTTGTCCCGGGTAATCGAAGATCCGTTTTGCTTGCGCGAACACTTTTTGGAAGCCCTCGGTCGTGAGATCGGCCTTTTCCCGATTTTTGTCGAGCAGAGGCAGCGAATAGGCGCGGGACAAAGCGAGCGCGGGGCCCGGATCGATACCGATATATTGGGTGCCGTCATCATAACGCGTCACTTTTTGCGACAGGTCGATCAGCTGATTCCACGTCATATTGTCTTTCGGGTACGGGACTCCGAATTTGTCGAAGATGTCTTTGTTATAAGCGACTAATCCGTAGTTGAGCGAGAAGGGGATGCCGTACATTTCTCCGTTTTTTCCGTAAATGCCTTCTCCGTATCCTTTGACCACATTGACGGCTTCCGGCTCGAACTTGCTCAGATCGATAGTTCCCCGCTTGATCAGATCGCGCAAGTCGCTGCCGAGACCGAGATCGAGAGGCTGGATCAAATAATAGTTGCTTGTGATGATTAGATCCGGAATCTCGCCGGCGGCCGCGAGTTCTTCCAGCTTGCGCCCCTTGATCAGCTCGACGGACACGTTCGGATACTTTTTTTGGATCGGCTCGATGAACGTTTTGTTCAGATCATGGTCCGTATTAATACCGGCTCCGTGATTAAACAGTTTTAAGGTTACGGTCTGCTTGGCGAAATCGTCATCTTTCAACATGACATTTGTCTGGTTGTCCGACTTGCCGCAAGCCCCGACCGTCAGCGCAATCAAGATGCCGATCCCGACCGACTGCACGTGTTTCTTTCGCATTATCATTGTCCTCCTTCTCCGGATCAACTTGTGAAAAGTCGCCACTTCCCGGCAACGTACGGGTGCCCCCGGCGCCTGTAAGAGCGTACCCGGTTTGACGTTGGTAGCGATTTCATTCCAATTATATCCTCGAAGAAATAATATTTCAATACGAAGTTTAAAACGAAAAATTAAATTTCTGAAACTTTCCCTCTTTCCGTTTTCAAGAAAAAAGAGTTGCAATATTTCGTATTCTGTATAATAATAAGAAACAAGGTTTCAGTCATCCCTTTTGATGAAAGCGTTTAAAAGTTAGGTTAAGGGTGGAGTCCACGAGAGAACCCCGAGGCCATTACGTCTGTTTCGCCAGCCGGCGGAGCGGGTGTTTTGCCCGAGGTTTTTTTTGTTCCATTTTTTCCTGATTCGGCGAGAAGGGGGTGATTTCCATACATTGGGCATATCGATATCCGTCATATACGGATTTGTAGTCGTAAGTCGGGGTAACCGCTTTATCCAATACGAATCCTGGAGGGGGACTTTATATGAACAAGCATTTGAAAGGGCTTACAATAAGTTCGATTATCGCCGCGCTGGCCATCACGGGCTGTTCGTCCGGGAAGGGCAGTCAGGGAGGGGATATGCCGGCCAAGGAGTCCGGTTTTGTCGTCTCGACGGAGCCTGTTACTTTGAAGTTTTATGTCAACGTAACGAGATTGTCGGAACTGGAGTTTCAAAACTATTTCGTCGATCCGCTCAAAAAGAAATATCCGCATATTACGCTTCAGAAGCTCGAAGGCGAGATCGATAAGCTGGTTGCCGCTGGGGATGTGCCGGATCTGATTATGTCCGATAACGACTGGCATATGCCCTTGAAGCATCTGGATCTGCCGATGGATCTGACCGAGCTTGTGAAGAAATCGGGTCTGGACTTGAACGTGTTCCTCCCTGAATCGATTCAGGCGATCCGCAATCTCGACCCGAAGGGCGGACTGGAAGGCATACCGCTGTTCCTGAATACGGGAGCGCTTTTCTACAATAAAGACTTGTTCGATAAGTTCGGGGTTCCGTATCCGAAGGACGGCATGCTCTGGAGCGAAGTGCTGGAGCTGTCCAGGAAATTAACGCGCAAGGAAAACGACGTTCAATATATCGGATGGGACCCCCGGTTCCCCGATCACTTGATCAGCCCGTACTCGCAGGAATTTGTCGATCCGAAGACGAACAAAGCTCTGATCGATATTCCGCATTACCGGAAAATATTCGAATTGTTCAAGCAAGTGTACGACCAACCCGGCTACATCGGTCCGAAGAATGAATACGCTTACGGACCGGGCGGATTCGTATCCACGCATATATTGGCGATGCAGGCGGACTGGGTAAGCAAGCTGGTAAGCGACCTGCTTCAGGCCGAGGCGAAAGGCGCCGCACCGAACTGGGATCTCGCCACGGTGCCTAATTTCGAAGATACGGTCGGCAAGGGTCGTCATGCGCTGGCGGATATGCTGATTATTACGAAACCTAGCAAGTATAAGGAACAAGCGATGCAAGTAATTCAAATGTTAACGTCGCAAGAGCATCAAATCATGATGACCCGGGACGCCAGACTTACGGTTATGAAGGACAAGGAAGTTCAGAATCAGTTTGGCGCAAACAATCCATCTTTAAAAAGTAAAAATATTGCGGCGATTTACAAGTACCCGCCGTCCAAAACTCCGCAGCCGCATATTGCCGACAAGGAAGTACAAACGGTTATCCGCAATATCCGCAAAGAGATGGCCGTCGGCAAAAAGGACATCAACACGGTGCTCCGGGAAGGTCAGGAGCTGGCCGACAAGAAAATTGCGGAGATGGCCTCTATGATGAAATAGCAGGCGGGAGAAGCTACTATGCTATTGCGCCTTTAACCGTTCAATCCGCCCTAAGCAGCTCGCATCCTTTATGAGGGATGCGAGTTTTTGTGTACATTAAATGTCTTCAACGTGTTAAGCGGAGAAGGGATCATTTTCCTTGTTGAGTCAGCAAGGGTCGCAGATCGCTTTTCGTGGGTGGCCGTTTCGTCTGGACCTTCCGCCATGCTGCAAGCGGAGAAGGAACCGAATAGGAGCGGTTTGTGAGCCTGTCGATTCATTGTGTAGAAGTGTTAGCAGGCCGTTCCAAGTGAAAAGTTACCTTCTTCTGCTCAGACAGGTTGTCCGGAATCCCTTGATTGAATAAGGATGGTAAGGTAGGGGATTCCAGATAAAACTCGCCAGAAGGTAATCTTTTCCCTTTCCACTTGGTTGTCCACATTGAATCGACAGCCTCGTTTGTACCCGTTATTTTGTTCATAATCTGTTGGAGGGGGAAATAAGAGTGGTTTGAAGCTGCTAATATCCGCGATAAGGGTGCAAACGGGACGAGTGGGGCGAGATAAGAGGTGCAAAACCGCCTTTATTCGACTCTATCATCCCCATATGTCGAAAATAGAGGGTGCGTGAGACTCTTATTATGTGATAGTGCCGGTATGCATTCCGTTTGAACGAAGCCGAATATGCCCTGCTCGAAAAAATTACTTCATTAATAGATGTGAAGGGATGAGCTGCTTGGCATCCTGAAGGTCCATAACTTTTCGTAAAATGTTTCCAAGCATTGTAGTATAATAGAGGAGTCTAAGTGCCCATTGATTCCCAGATTGCTAGTTCGGTAGTATGATCGGATTGCCAAGGGTACGATTGATTTCGACGTTATTTATCAAAATCCGCTAACTCCATTCGGAGCGTAATAGGGAGGAACTAAGAATGGAACATATACACGGCACGCATGATCCGGTACTGGTCGTATTTTCGTATATCGTAGCTGTGGTAGCTTCCTATACGGCGCTCGATCTGACAGGCAGAATCAGCACCGCGGAACGAATCAGGCGCTGGTTATGGCTGCTGTTCGGCGCAGCCGCTATGGGGCTTGGCATATGGTCGATGCATTTTGTCGCTATGCTCGCCTTGTCGCTGCCCATCCCGGTTGCTTATGATCTCAGACTCGTAACGGTTTCGGTGCTGCCTTCGATTGTCGGGTCATTCGTCGCTTTATATGCAGTGAGCCGCAGCAAAAGGCTCGGAGCGCGAGCGTTATGGGGAGGCGGCCTGCTGCTGGCTGCCGGAGTATCGAGCATGCATTATATCGGCATGTCGGCCATGCAGATCGGCATAAGGTATGATCCGCTGCTGTTCGGCCTATCAATTGTAATTGCGATAGCCGCATCGGTGACCGCCTTGTGGCTGGCGTTTTATTTTCGCCAGGACGGTCAGCGTGGAGAAGGATGGAAGAAGCTCGGCAGCGGTCTGATTATGGGGGCGGCGATCGCGGGCTTGCACTATACGGGCATGCTGGCGGCCAATTTTACGGCAAGCAGCGATCCGGATCTGGCGTCAGGCGTCGTACTGGATCAGAAGTGGCTCGCTTATTTCATATCGGGCGGCACTTTATTCACGCTGGGCTTATGCTTGCTCGGCATCTTCGTATCCAAACGGTTCTACTTGAAAGATTCGGAGATTCTGCTCAAGTCCAAAGAAATATACAGGATGAATGAAGAATTGCTGCAGCTGAACGGGCATCTGGAGCAATTGGTCAAGGAACGTACGGCCCAGCTGGAGAATGCGCATGACGAAGCGATTCGCGCGAACCGGATCAAAAGCCAGTTTCTGGCCAATATGAGTCACGAGCTGAGAACGCCGCTTAACGCCATTATCGGATACAGCGAAATGCTTCAGGAGGATGCGGAGGATCTCGGGGAGGCGGGGTTCGTCGAAGATTTGGGGAAAATCAGCCATGCAGGCAAACATTTGCTTGCGCTGATCAACGATATTCTGGACATCTCGAAGATCGAAGCGGGCAAGATGGAGATTTACTTCGAAACCTGCGATCTGTCGAAGCTGATTCAGGACGCGGCGGATACGGTCGCTCCGCTTATGGAAGCGAACGAGAACCGTCTGGAGGTGCATCGCCTGGAAGGTGAGATTACCACCGATGTGACGAAGCTTAGGCAAATTCTGATCAATTTGCTGAGCAACGCAGGCAAGTTTACGAAACAGGGTCAAGTCGTTCTGGAGGTCGGCCGGGAAGCGAGAGACGGCGAGCCGGGGTACCGGTTCAGCGTACAGGATAGCGGAATCGGCATGTCGCCCGAACAGATGGACAAGCTGTTCCAGCCCTTCACTCAAGCCGACAATTCCACTACGCGCCAATATGGCGGTACCGGACTCGGACTGGCGATCAGCCGGCGGTATTGCGAACTGATGGGCGGTGATATCCGTGTCGAGAGCAGTCTCGGGGCCGGCAGCACCTTCGTATGCTGGCTTCCCGCATCCCGCTTGGCTCCAGAGCCTGCCGAGCAGGCGGTTGACCCGATTGCCGATCCGGACGCGGAGATGAATTCCGCCCGGATTCTCTTGATTGACGACGAAGAGTCGAGCGAACAATTACTCCAGCGGTACCTGGCCAAGGAAGGCTGGACGGTCGCCTACGCCGGGAACGGGCAGAAAGGGCTGGCCTTAGCGAAAAAGCTTCGCCCCAAGGTGATCTGCCTCGACATTCTGATGCCCGGCATGGACGGATGGAGCGTGCTGTCCCAGCTCAAAAACGACCCGGACACGAAGGACATTCCCGTTGTCATCTGGTCCATGACGAGCGACAAACAGCTCGGCTTCGCGCTTGGCGCCGCCGAATATTTGGTCAAGCCCGTACAACGGGAACAGCTCGTCTCAGTTATCGATAAATACGTGGACAAGCTCGGGCAGCATTCGGTTCTGGTCATCGAGGACGACCAGTCGGCGAGCGAGCTTGCCGCCAGGCTGCTGCGCAAGGAAGGCTATCTCGTAACCGTAGCCGGGAACGGGGCGATCGCCTTGGACAGCTTGACCCGGCACCAGCCTTCGTTAATTTTGCTGGATTTGATGATGCCGCAGATGGACGGTTTTCAATTTATTGAGGAGCTGCAGAAGATCGAGGCTTGGCGGGACATCCCGGTCATCGTAATCACGGCGAAAACCGTAACGGCCGAGGACCGCGTCAAGCTGAACGGTTACGTGCAGAACATTATACAGAAGGGCGGATTCACCCCGCAGTCGCTGCTTGCGGAAATCAGACCGTATCTGGTCTAGGAGGGCCGGGTAAGCGAGCAGGGGGAAGACGAAGCGCATTCCAATCACCGGATGGGAGCTGACAGCTATGTTATCGGATCTGAAAGATGTCAAATACGCATTATCCGCCATCGAAGCATCATCAATCGTGTCGATCACGGACCACGAAGGCACGATCACATATGTGAACGATCATTTCTGCGAAATATCCCAATACGAACGGAAGGAATTGATCGGATTTAATCATAGGGCGGTCAATTCCGGCTATCATGCGCAGGAGATTTTCACGCATCTGTGGGAGACGATCGGCGCGGGGCAAGTGTGGAAAGGGGAAGTGAACAACCGGGCGAAGGACGGCAGCGATTATTGGGTGAATCTGACGATCGTTCCGTTTGTTAACGACGAAGGCATCGTCTATCAGCACGTGGCGATCGGGACCGACATTACGAAGCGTAAACAAAACGAAACGAAGCTGTTGCAAATGATGGAAAACTTGCGCGATATCGAAAATGCGCTGGACGAATCCTCGATTGTGGCGATCACGGACGCGAAGGGCGTCATTACATACGTTAACGAAAAGTTTTGCGAAATATCGAAGTACGATCGGATCGAGCTGATCGGCAAGACGCACCGGGTAATCAATTCGGGCTATCACCCCAAATCGTTTTTCCAAAACATGTGGGAGACGATCAAAAAAGGAGGGGTCTGGAAAGGCGAGGTCAAAAACCGGGCCAAAGACGGCAGCGAATACTGGATGAATACGACAATCGTGCCTTTTGTTGACGAGAACGGCAGCCCTCATCAATTTATCTCGATCCGCTCCGATATTACGGATCGCGTCAAGGCGGAAGCCGCTCTGGCCGAGCGGACCGAACAGCTCGCCAGAGCGCGCGACGAAGCGGTCAAGGCAAGCTTGATCAAAAGCCAGTTTCTGGCGAATATGAGCCACGAGCTGCGAACCCCGTTGAATGCGATTATCGGCTACAGCGAGATGCTCCAGGAGGAAGCGGAGATTTTAGGGGAGCCGGAGTTCGCGGAAGATTTGGCGAAGATCAGCAAAGCCGGCAATCATCTTCTTACCCTGATCAACGATATTCTGGATATTTCCAAAATCGAAGCCGGCAAGATGGAGCTTTTTCCCGAACCGTGCAATTTGCCCGATCTTGTTCAGGATACGATCGCTACGATTCGTCCGCTCGTGGAGAATAAAGGCAACAAGCTGCTCGTGAAATGCGAGCACGAAGGGATGATTACGGCCGATGTGACGAAGCTCCGGCAAATATTGATCAATTTGCTCAGCAACGCCAACAAGTTCACCGATGCCGGCACGATTACCTTTAAAGTGGTGAAGGCATCAAGGAACGGACGAGCCGGGTACAGCTTCAGCGTACAGGATACGGGGATCGGCATGTCTCCGGATCAGCTCGACAAGCTGTTTCAGCCGTTCACCCAAGCCGATGCTTCCACGACAAGGAAGTACGGAGGGACGGGACTCGGGCTTACGATCAGCCAGAGGTACAGCCGGCTGATGGGCGGCGATATCCGGGTGGAGAGCGGCCTGGGCGAGGGCACGCTGTTTACTTGCTGGCTGCCGGCAGCCCCGCAGGATGTAATCGACACGACGATGTGGATGGATACGCCGGGCACCGCGGAAGATGAGGGAGGCGAGATCAGCATCCTGTTAATCGACGACGAGGCTTTTAACCGGGAGCTGATGGAACGGTACGTAGCCAAAACCGGCTGGACGGTCGCTTACGCGGACAGCGGGCCGGAAGGGCTGCGGCTGGCCAGGAAGCTTCGTCCGAAGGTGATCTGTCTCGACATTCTCATGCCCAGCATGGACGGGTGGAGCGTGCTGTCCGCCCTGAAGAACGACCCGGAGCTGGCGGATATCCCGGTTGTCATCTGGTCGATGACGAGCGACAGGCAGCTCGGCTACACGCTTGGCGTATCGGAATATTTGACGAAGCCGGTCGAACGGGACCGGTTAATTAAAGTGATGGAGAAATATATCCCTTCCAGCGAAGAGCACCATGTTCTCGTCATCGAGGACGATGCGACGGCCAGCGAGCTGATGACCCGCCTGCTGCTGAAGGAAGGATATGCGGTCTCCCGGGCCGGCAACGGACGTATCGCGCTGGAGCATATGGCCGCTGCGGTTCCTTCGCTCATCTTGCTCGATCTGATGATGCCGGAGATGGACGGGTTTGAATTTATAAGCGAGCTGCGCAAGGAGGAGAGCTGGAAGGCTGTACCGATCGTAGTAGTAACGGCAAAAACGGTTACGCCCGAGGAACGGGAGAAATTAAACGGGTATGTACGAAACATTGTCCAGAAGGGCTCGTTCGATTTTAATTCGCTGGCTGCGGAGATTCGCCGAATTTTAACGCCGATTAATGAAAGCGCGGAGGGAAAATGCCAATGATCACCGTTCTTCTGGTCGAAGACAACGAAATGAATCGGGACATGCTCTCAAGAAGGCTGGAGCGCAAAGGGTACCGGATCGTCACCGCTGAAGACGGCGCGCAGGGAGTGGAGCTTGCGGCTCAGCTTCAGCCGGATCTGATCTTAATGGATATGAGCTTGCCGATCCTGGACGGATGGGAAGCTACCCGGTTGTTGAAAAACCGAACGGATACAAGCTCGATCCCGATTATCGCGTTGACTGCCCATGCGATGGCCAGCGACGAAGAGAAGGCTTACCAGGCCGGGTGCGACGATTTCGACACGAAGCCGGTAGTGCTGGATCGACTGCTGGAGAAGATGCGTACCGCACTCGAGAACTGATACCGCCTCATCCAGGCCCGCATACAGAATGGAGATCAAAGATGGAAGACATCAAGCTGGCAAAACTTCTGATCGTCGATGACCAGGAATACAACATCAGCCTGCTCGAGCGGATACTGGCCCGTGCCGGATTTATCCATGTCCACAGCCTGACGGACCCGCTGCAAGTCCGGGATCGGATGACTCAGGTGGAGCCGGATATCGTCCTGCTCGATATGCATATGCCGGGGCTGGACGGGCTGCAGGTGCTGTCGCTTATCCGGGAGATGACGGGACCGGACATCTACTTGCCGGTATTAATGCTTACCGCCGACGCTACGCCCGCCATGAAGCAGCAAGGGCTGCAGGCGGGGGTTAACGATTTCTTGACCAAGCCGTACGATCGGACGGAAGTGATCCTTCGGATTCATAATTTGTTAAAAACAAGACAGCTGCATATTCAGCTTCAGCAGCATAAAAACACACTGGAGCAAAGAGTGCGGGAAAGAACCGATGAGCTGCAAAAAGCGAGAAATGAAATATTGCAATTGCTCGGGCGTGCGGCGGAATATCGTGACGATATGACAGGCAGCCATACGTTTAGGGTGGGCAGATTGGCCGGTTTAATCGCCTGCCGGATCGGGCTTTCGGAAGAGTTGACCAATTCGATCCGGTTGGCCGCCCCTCTTCACGATATCGGCAAAATCGGAATTCCGGACGACATTTTATTGAAGCCGGGACGGTTCGAGCCGCACGAGTTTGAACGGATGAAGGAGCATACCCGGATCGGCAGCAGCATCTTGGATGGAAGCTCGTTCTCGATTCTGAGATTGGCCGGTGTCATTGCCGAAGCGCACCACGAGAAGTGGGACGGTTCCGGTTACCCGAGCGGGCTGAAGGGGGAAGCGATTCCGCTGGAGGCGCGAATCGTCGCGCTTGCCGATTTTTATGATGCCTTAACTCATGAGCGACCGTATAAGAGAGCCTGGACTCCGCAAGAAACGATGGACGAGATCGTTAAGCAGAGCGGCTTGCATTTCGATCCGGCCATTGTCAGCGCGTTCGTGCAGCTGTATGAGGAAGGCAAGCTGGTCAAAACGGATGAAGAAGGCTGGGAATAAAGAGGGAAGGATGTCGCCGTTCGCTTCCGGTTCAGGAGGCGGGCGGCGTTTATGTTGGTGCGTAATTAATATTAATGACATTAATAATGAGTTGTATTAATTAAAATAATTCGCTTTCTTTTATGCTAGAAAAACCAATTTCGCATAAAACCGCCGCCAGCTTCTCAGTGGATATCCCGCCCTGACAAGCGTCGCACCGCATGGCCGGCGTCAGAAAGGCGAATCCCACGGGCATCCGCAAACTTGAAAAAGAGCTCAATTGCGCATAAGAACTTGCGGCAGCCTGCCTGTAACATAGAAAGTATCGCACCGGTTAAGCCGTTTTCGAAAGCGCATTCATTCCCGGAGCGGAATTACAGGCTAAAGGGGCTGAAGTTCTTATGGGATTCATCAGGACATGTACAGGGGGGAACGGGATCAAGCTGACCGTTGCTCTGGCTGCGCTCTCCTTGCTGGCGGCATGTACAGGCAGCGGCGGCGCAGGGAGCGGGGAAACCGGCAGTGACAGCAAAAAAGAGGGAGAGTCCCAAAGCCCGCCAAACACTGCTGCTGCACCGGAGCCGGTAACCTTAACGTTTTTCGAGCCTTCCACGGGGCAGTCCAAGAGATTGTTCATGGAACAGTACGGGGCGGCGATCGAGAAAAAATTTCCCCATGTGAAGACGAATTTCGTCCATATTACCCCTAAAGACGGAGGAGGCTATATTTTACTGCCCGATCTGCTGGCCGCCGGTACGCACATCGATATTGTGTTCTCCTCGATCGGAGCGATCCACAGCCGGTTTATCGATTTCAATTTGCAGACGGACATCACTGATCTTATTCAGAAATACAAATTCGATCTATCCCGTCTCGACGATACGGCCGTTGGGCTTATGAAGGAAATTGCCGGCGGCGGCATGTACGGTCTTCCGGTAACGAACAACCCGAGTGTGCTTGTGTACAACCGGGATCTGTTCGACAAGTTCGGAGTGTCTTATCCGAAAGACGGAATGACTTGGGACGAAATTTACGAGGTGGCCAAGAAATTGACCCGCAAGGAAGGCGATGTGAATTACCGCGGCTTTGTCACGTCATTCAGCCACATCGCTCTGATGAACCAGTTGTCGGCCAATTTCGTCGATCGCAATACGTTCAAACCGCTGCTGGTAACCGACGACAAATGGAAGAAACATGCGGATAATCTGATCCGGTTTTTCCGGATTCCCGGCAACGAAGTACAAGGCACGAATCTGGCTCAGATGAATAAATGGTTCGTGGAGGAACGGATCGCTGCGATGAATGCGACCCAAGTATGGCTCTCGCCGTCTGATCCTATGAATCTGGTAAACTGGGATATGGTGAGCTTGCCGGAATACAGTGACCTGCGGGGCGTCGGCTCACAGCCGTATCCGACGTACTTTAATATTACGAATATGGCCAAAGGAAATGCCAGAGATACCGCATTTCAGGTGATCGCTTGGCTGACCAGTGATGAGTACCAGTTGGCCAAATCCAAAGAAGGCGTGCTTCCGATGAACAAAAACCCGGATATCCGCGCTGCCTTCGGAGCGAATATGCCGTTTCTGCAAGGGCGGAACGTCAAAGCGCTGATGCCGGCCAAACCGGCGGACGCCAGCGTCTGGACGAAGTATACTCCGGTTGCGAACAGCGCGATGCTGGAGCAGCTGGATCTGGTGCTGCGGGGCGAGATTGATGTCAATGTGGCGCTGAGACAAGCGGCGGAAACGGTCGAGAAAAAGGTCGCCGAGGACAAGGCGAAGTAAGGTATTAGGAAGTGTAGGATAGTGCAGGGAAGTGAAGGAAGGAGAATTGGCTAGTACAACGGTATAGGAATTCGGATGGACGGCCCGGAACGGCGACTTGTCGCTGGAAGGACCGTCTTTTCGTATTTTTGAGGGTAACCCGGCGTATACCGCTTCACTTACGTCCGGGGTACAGTCCGAATTTGCAGTTGCCTCACCCCGTTTTTACACGGAGTTCTCCGGTATTTGCAGTTTCCCGCTTGACTGAACCGGATTATGATGAAATCGCCAGAAACGATCAACCTGCCGGGTCAAGCGGTTCGAGAGCAAATACAAGGGGGACGGCTGATGACAACGCCCGGAGTGATCCAAAGCTTCATACACCGGATTGAAAACGGATGCACACCATGCTCTACGGAGCAGAGCGGCTATGAGATTTGCTACGTGCATTCGGGGAATTGCTGGTACTACTCGGAGCCGGATTTTTGTCATCTGGAGGAGGGGGACCTGCTCATCCGCGGCAGCTTATGCCATGGCTTGCATGCAACGGCGGTAAACGTGTGCGGGACTCGAACGAACATCCGATTTGACGAGCCGGACACGCAGGCGATGATGCCTGTTTATTGGCCGGTAGACGTAGGGGCCCCTTTTCGTCAGGCGGGCTTGCTCCGATGGAGGCTGGAACGCGACCGAAAGCTAGAGCTTGAATCGATCTTCAACAAAATGGCCGTATGCCAGCTGCAGGCGAATCCGGTTAGCGTCCATCGGTTTCACCACGCCTTTCTGGAGGTACTGCTGCTCATATGCGAAATCTGCGGTGAATCGAAGGGCCAACAACCGGAGCGGTCCACAGAAAAGGAAGCTCACGTCCGGCACCTCGTTTCTTATATCGGAGACCATTACGGTGACGAATTAACGCTGGAGCAGTTGGCGAAAACCGTCAACCTGAACAAATATTACGCAGGCAAGCTGTTTAAGGAATCAACAGGTTTGACCTTATTCGATTACATTCGAAAACGCCGGGTCGTCGAGGCGAAACGGCTGCTGCTCCAAGAGCCGGAACGGTCGGTTACGGACATCAGCCTCGAGGTCGGCTTTAAGCAGCTTTCGCATTTCTCATCCAGTTTCAAGCAGATTACAGGGTTGTCCCCCGAGCAGTTGCGCAAATGCCGGCAAGAGGCGGGGAGTCGCGAATTGTCGGCAAGCTGTCGGGCCGTGCGCGAGCGGGCGTTTTTATAAACAATGGAAGGATTATCCAAACCTCTGTAGAAATCTTAATAGAAAAGAGGATCATACTCATTCGATCCGTGAACCGTTATCGAGAGGCAGAGGTGAATAAATTGAAAAAGTTTATTGGCGGGATCTTGTGCGGCATCCTGATTAGCTTTTGCACGGCGGTGTATGCCGAAAAGTGGGGAGAGCTCAGTCTATTTCCGGTGGCGTTTAAATTCAATGACAAAAATGTGAGTCTGGGCGAACACGATGTATCATTGAATTACGAAGGGAAAACATACGTTCCGCTGCGATTTATGGCCGAGAACTTGGGAGCGGCAGTCAGCTATGATCGGGCCTCAAGCACCGTGTCGGTTTTGTATAATGAATCCAACCGGCCGGTCTTGCGCGATCCGTCCTATCCGAGCGTGGCGATAGGGAATTTAAAGCCCGTAAAAGATGGAGAAAAAACGCGCTTGGGCGGATATTTGTTATTCGACAGCTCGGATAAACAGTTTCAAGCGGAACAGGTGATGCAAATGCGAATTCAGCTGACGTTTTATGACTGGAATCAGAAGCAGATCGGGATAACGACGAAGCTGATCACATTCGGCGGCTGGGCGGACAATCCGTTTGAAGTCGTCCCCTTTAACGTTTGGGTTGAGGGGGATATGCCACACTACGATCATGCCGAATTAACCGTATTGTATCTAGGCAAACCGCTTCAAAACTTTTATTGATGAATCGGGGATGGAAACGGACTCTCTGTGACAGAGGGTCTGCTGTAATAGCAACAGAGAGGTCTGGCACCAGCTGTATAGGGAAAGCCCTGTTTTCTCCGCGTGAAGAGAGACAGGGCTTTTGTTTATTTGATATTCGGAGAAGGCTGAGAGTTATACACTTTGGAGTAGGGAAGCACGGACTGGGTGAGCCAGATGTTTCCGCCGATAACGGAGTTGTGCCCGATCGTCGTATCCCCGCCAAGAATAGTCGCCCCGGCGTAAATCACCACATGGTCTTCGATATTCGGGTGTCTTTTGATTCCTTTGATCGGGTTTCCGTGCTCGTCCAGCGGAAAGCTTTTGGCTCCGAGCGTGACGCCCTGGTAAATCTTCACATGCCGCCCGATTGTGCACGTTTCGCCGATGACGACTCCCGTTCCGTGATCGATAAAGAAATAATCGCCTATGGATGCGCCCGGATGAATATCGATACCCGTCAGCTGATGGGCGTACTCAGCCATGATTCTCGGTATGATGGGTACGTCCAGTTTATACAGCTCGTGAGCGATTCGATGAATGCTGATCGCTTCCACCGACGGATAGCTTAGCAGAATTTCTTCCGTGGAAATGGCGGCCGGATCTCCGTCATAGGCGGCTTGAATATCCGTCTGGATTTTTTGGCGAATGTCCGGCAGCAGCTTCAAGAGTTGGATGACGATCTCGTCCGCTTTTGTGTAGCATTCCGAACGTGTCTCGGCACAATCCGCCTTCGCGCGTTTATTCAGCAGCACTTTCTGGATCAAATCCTTGAGGTCCAAGGCGGACGTCCTAAGACGGTTCCCGATAATAATATTGATTCTCGTCTCGTCGATCGGGTACTTGTCATATACGCCAGGGAACAGTGCGGAACGGAAATCGTGCAGAACTTTATAGATGGTTTCCTTCCCGGCAAACCCGATCGTTTTCTCAATAAAAAAATGGCTTTTATTAATATCTTCCAGAGCTTTGGCGATGCCTGGAATCTCTTCATTCAACCATTCGTTTAGATTCATAGCTTGTTCGACCTCCACGAAAGGATTTTATCACAGATCAGCCCTATGCAGTACTAGAAATCGAAGAAAGGGGCCGAAGCGGGGGAAGGGGGAAAAGTAGCGGATTGCGCCAGACGGTTGAACCTTTGTCCCGGATCGGATACAATGCATCCTATACATGCGGCTGGAAGACTGGAAGGTGAAGTACAATGACCTTGCATATATCGGGAATCCACGATCTTTTCGATCAATTTACGAGTTTGGTAGAAGGCGAGGCGGTTCAGAACGGATCGGAGCAGCAGCTCGCGCTTCCTGCGCACGTGGGCTCCGGAACCATATCGCGGACGCGTATTCGTCCCGGGATGGAGATCATGGTGACGGATGTAACGTTCGTGCAAGATATGAGGCTGCGTATACGGGAAAACTGCCAGCTGTTCGAGCTGAGTTACTGCTTGAACGGTGATATCCACTGCGAATGGAGCGGAAAGGAAAGTCATACGGTCCGGCAAACGGGGAACGTTCTTTTCCTGGAAGATGTGTGCGTCATGGAGGAGAAACGGGCGGGCGTCCGGCATCATTTGCTGGAGATCCGGCTAACTCCGGGCGAACTGATGCGGTATGCCGAAGATCCGGCAGAGAAAAGCCGGATGGAGGGCTGGCTGGAACACCATCGCGGAGGAATCGATTCCTTTCCGGCGACCCCGGCAATCCAAAAATGTGTGGCGGAGCTGCTGCACTGTACGCATCGCGGTTCGTTGAAGCGTTTATATCTTGAGAGCAAAGCGCTGGAGTTTATCGCATTATTCGGAGAGGCGGACGAATTTGGTTCCTTTGATGGCGGGAAGGGGAAGCTTCGCCGTGACGATGTTGAGAAATTGAACTTGGCGCATGAACTGATTGAAGTGCATTTCGAGCAGCCGCTGTCGATCCGTGAACTGGCCAGACGTGTCGGGATGAACGAGTTCAAGCTGAAGAAAGGATTCCGCGAACGGTTCGGCTGCACGATATTCGAGCGGGTGCGGCAGAAGCGGATGGAGAAGGCGCTCTGGTATTTGCAGGTGGAAGGCTGGAATATCGGAACGGCCGCCGTTTCCGTCGGTTACAGCAATGTCAGTAATTTTACGACGACTTTTCGCAAACATTACGGCTGCAATCCCAGCGACTATTTAAAGCAGATCGATCGCTGAGTTTGGCGTATATGTAAACTTTAACAAAACTGCAATCGCAACTAACTTCGGCATGCCGACTACCAAGCTCCGTTTGAGTGTGAACAGGCTTGGCCTGCGCCGAAGTTTTTTTGTTAGGTCCCGCATCAGGGAGAGAAACTCCAGCAGCAGGGAGAGCGAAGGACGGCCAGGTGGTAATGTGGGAGTATCATCGTCATCTGCATGGAGGAGGTATCCCATTGACCACGCTGTTTTCAGCTTCTGCGCCCAGAGAGTCGGCCGCGGATCATCAAGTCGATCCGAAGCGCTGGTATGCGCTTGCCGTTATGCTGCTCTCTGTATTGTTAATATCGTTTAACACTTATATGGTACAAGTTGCGCTCCCGCTTATCCAGGACAGCTTGCACGCCGCGTTCTCCGAAGCGCAGCTGATCGTGACCGGGTTCTCCCTCGGTTTGGCCATCGCGCTAATTGTGAGCGGCAAGCTTGGAGATCTGTATGGAAGGAAACGGATGCTGGCCATCGGCGTGAGCGGCTTCACGATACTGGCGGCAATCGGCGGTATCGCTACCGACCCGGCCGTCATGATCCCGGTCCGCATCATGCAAGGACTGGCTGCCGCTCTGATCCAGCCCCAAGTGTTGTCCACTCTGCAAGTTTGCTTTTCGCTAAAGGAAAAGGCGCTTGCTTTCGGGATATACGGCGCTATGATCGGGATCGGATTTACTTTCGGATTAATTCTCGGAGGGATGATCGTCGATTGGAATGTGTGCGGCCTCGGATGGCGGGCGATCTTTTTTATCCATGTGCCGTTCGGGCTTCTTATTTTGTCGCTTCTGCCGATTGTACCCGAGACGCGCGGCGCACGGGGGCAAAGGATGGATTGGGCGGGGGAGTTTATGCTGGGGGCCGGATTGTTCCTGCTCGTATATCCGCTATCGGAGGGGCAAAAGCAAGGCTGGCCGCTTTGGACCTTGGGCTGCTTGCTTGCTGCCGCTCTCATTTTATTCATTTTTACTGTGGTCCAAATCCGCAAGCGGAAGCGGGGGACGTCCCCGCTGATCGACCTGAACATTTTCAAACATCGGACATTTCGCGTCGGAATCCTAACAGCGGCTATGATCTATCTCGGCATGTTTTCGTTATTCTTTATCTTAACTTACTACTTGCAGTTCGGCTTGCGTTATGACGTTCAGGCTACGAGTCTTGTTTTCTTGCCTTTAGGGGCCGGTTTTTTCATTGCTTCTTTGGTTTCTTCCCGGTTAGTCGGGAGATGGGGGACGAAAGTGTTGAGACTCGGTGCGATCGCGATGGGAAGCGGCAGCCTGCTATTGATGGGCTCGTTGCGGATAGATCCGGTGCATCTGCTGCATATTCGGAATATGGGGATATTGACGATTTACGGATTTGGCCTGGGATTGGCCGCCACTCCTCTGGTGAACGTCGTTCTCGGTGCTGTACCCGCTCGGGATGCCGGTACGGGGTCGGGGTTGTTTAATACGTGGATGTATTTGGCCAATTCGATAGGGGTAGCCTTGATTGGCCTATTGTTTTCCGCTGTGCTGGGGAATTCGTCAGGAGGTGCGGAGCTGCCGGACTATGTACGGGCATTCACTTCCGCTTTAGCGGTAACCGGCGGGCTCGGTTTCTTGGCGTACGTCTGCTTATGTTTCTTACCCGATCGGCCTTAGGCGGGCTTATCCGACATATTGGTTTAAGTAGGTGAAGTTGAGATATGATCCCCAAAAGCCCGAACCCCGATCGATATGATCCAAGGTTCGGGCTTTATACGCGCGCTACTGTGCCAGCTCGTAATAACGCTTCATATTGTCGATGCTGATCGGCAGCCATTTGTCCGTTGGCTCTGGAGCATCGTACTCGGCTGAAAAATAACCGTCATAGCCAATCGTGCGCAAGATCCGGAACACTTGCTGAAATTGGATCGCACCGTGACCGATTGCCGTATCGCGCAAAAAATTACCGCTGCGAGTCACATGCCACCCTGGACCGGGATGAGCTCCGCCGCCGCTTTTCAGCAAATAGTCTTTGACGTGGACATGGACGATCTCGTTGGAGAAGCGCCCTACAAACTGCTCCGGGGTCTCGTCCACAAACATGATGTTACCGAGGTCCGCAACAACGCCAACGTCTTCGCGATCCAGCTCCACCAGGAAGCGGCTGAACCGCTCCACCCCGTTAAAAACAAAGCCCTGATCCTCGTATACGCACCGGATGCCCCGTTCCGAAGCATAGTCGCAAACTTCTCTTACGGCAGGTACAATTTGAGGAAGCAGCTGCTCGAAATCGGCTTGGCCGAAGCGAAGAGGCTTCAGATGCGGAATGAGCGTATGATGAAAATAAGGCGAATTCAGCAGGACGGCGATGTCGATATAATGTGTAAGCCGTTCGACGGCCGAGGCGATATTGGGAGCCAGTAAATCGCAGCCCATCGAAAAACAGCTGACGGGGATTCCTCGCTCCCCGCAATAATCGGCCAGTCGCCGTGCGTCTTCCAATGTGGCCAATTCCTTGGTCGGATACGGTTCGATGGCGTCAAAACCTTGCTTGACGGCAAGATCCACCGATTCCAGCAAAGTCATGCCTTTGGCATAATAAGATCCGTAGCTGCACAAAAATACGCTGGTTTTCATAGAACCCTCCTGATCATAAATGGGATCATCATTCATTTGATTACGGGTTTTGTTTGAAGTGAACATATTAATGTTATAATTAAACATTTTATCATGTATCAGGGCGTCTCACCATGACTATTTTTGCAAACTGAGAACCGGATCGTTCCCGTTCTGATCTAAAGAGTAGAAGGCTAAATAGAGAGGTGAAGTTGTGAACGAGGATCTTGTCCAGGCGGTTCGGCGCGCACAGAAGGGGAATCACGACGCTTTTGTCCGACTCGTCAAGGAATACGAGAGTACCATGTATCGGGTAGCCGGGGCGTTTCTGCGATCCGATTCGGAATGTGCCGATGCGATGCAGGAAACGGTGATCAAAGCGTACAAGTCGATTCGGAATTTGAGAGAACCGCTCTACTTTAAAACCTGGCTGCTGCAAATATTAACGAATGAATGCCGCAAAATATACAATCAACACAAGGGTATCATTCCAGTAGCAGAACCATCAGAGGAGTCATACCACCCTGATCTGTCGGGAAAGTTGGTGGTGGCCGACGCTTTACAAGAGCTTGAGGACGAGCTTAGAGTTGTGATCACTTTATATTATTTGGAAGATTTGCCGGTGAAAGAAGTCGCCCGATTGTTGGATACCCCCGAAGGTACGGTAAAATCCAGATTGGCCCGTGCCAGGGAGAAGCTGGCTGTCATCATGCAGCCATCCGCAGAAGGGAGAGTTTCCTATGAATGAGCAGCAATTTGATATCCACGCGAGAAAGCAGCTCGTTCCCGTCTCTAATGAAGTACCCGAATGGATCAGCAAAAAGATGGACGATACGCTGTCCGAGCTGAAGCGCAAACGCAAGCAAGGACTTCGCCGGAAAATCGTATACGGAGCCGCTGCGGCTTGTATAACTTTCGGCGGGATCGGGGGGGCCGCTCTGGTGAATCCGCCGTTTGCGGAAGCGCTGCGGAAGATTCCATTGGTAGACTCCATTCTCAAGCTGGCAGGGGACTCCGGAATTCGGCAGGGAGACGAATTGGGACTAGCCACCCAGGTGAATGTAACGGCCGAGGACCAGGGGGTTCGTATAACGGTAAAAGAAATGCTGTACGATGGGGTCCGGCTCACCTTAGGGTATCGGATCGAAGGCGATTCTGCATATGTGCCGATAACCCCACAGTGGTATATCGATGGAATCCAGGTAAACGGCGGTAATTCGCAGCGGATCGGGAAGACTGAGGACGGAGCCCAAATCGGGGTGATATCGTTCACGCCGAGTAAGGCGCTGCCTGCACGAGCCCTCCTTGAGCTGCGTTTTGGTTCCGTTCTGGATCGAACCAAGCATGCCGAGGGCAATCTGGTTACTTTGCCAGGACACTGGTCCTTGCAGCTTCCCCGGATTCAATCGAATGTCAAAACGTGGACCAAAAAAATCGCGGGAGCGACATCCGAATGGAACGGCCAGAAAATTACAGTATCCAAAGCGGTGTCTACTCCGGCTGTCACGCGAATCGAGTTTGAAACGATAGGGCCGAACGAACCGCTTGTCGATGTGGCTCATCCGAATACATCCAAAGGTTACCAAGTTCTCGATGATTCCGGGATGTACTTGGAAGTGTTCGGAGTCGGGGGATCGAGTGGACCTCACAAGGTCGGGGATCAGACGGTCGCCGTGAAGCGTTATATCGAAATGGCTCCATTGCAACGAATTCCGGACCATTTGATACTTCGTCCATACACCCGGACTTTCGATTATGCGAACGCTCGTACTACCACTGAGCTATGGAATCCCGAGGGACCGCCGATCACTTTATCTCAGGGAGCTGTAGGCGATGTTACTATCATTAAAATCGAATTCACAGCAGAGAAAACATTATTGCACTTCCGCGTCCATGGAAACGATCCGTACCAGCAAGCCGAGGGGCTATGGCTGGAAAACGCTTCGGGACAGAAATGGACAGGAGATGTCGTGTTCTCGGACGCCGAATCGATGCTGTTTATGAAAGAGCTGCCGGCGATCGATTCCAGCCAGGATGTACGGGTTGCGGCGGTAGAGGTCCCGAATCCGGAAATAACCCGTGAACTGGAGGTTATGATCCCTTTGAAATAGAACTTCCGATAAGAAAAAACAAAAAGAGGACTGCTTATATGCAGGTCCTCTTTTAAAATGGCACTTAAAGCTCAAGACTGTTGGATTTTGAACATGTTTATATTTCTTTCGTCAATGGCGCGAGGGTCCAAGATCAATAAATTGTACAAATTTGGACAATGCGCTTGAATAGATAGAGTCCTGTCTATACACAAACCAAACCTGTAGATTCCGATAATCTTCAGGGAGACTGTGGGAAACGATGATTCCCGCTTCTTCTGCTTTAGCGATCGACGACTGTGGCAGCATCGAAACGCCGAGGCCGGCGGATACCCCGCTTATAATCACTTCCAACGTTCCGTACTCCATAATTGGAAAGGAGGTCAGTCCGTTATCACGCAGGAAACGCTCTGCTTTGGTGCGGTGTGAACACCCGACGTCGAAAAACAGCATCGGCTTTTTGAGTAATTCATGCATATCGCCCTCCCCCTGTTCCGAAATCAGCACCAGCGTTTCTTCAAAAGCTGCAACATGCTCGATCACAGGATCGTTTATCGGCCCATAAACAAAAGCTCCGTCAAGCTCATAGTTCAGTACCTTTTGCAATAAACGGTGCGTTTCACCTGTTACAAGCGATAGATGAACCTCGGGGTATAGGGAATGGAACCGGGCAAACAGCGGAGTCAGATGAGTGGCAGCTGTTGTCTCGATAGATCCTAATCGAAGGGGGCCGGACGGATGTTCCGAATATTGCGTAGATTTCACGGCCTCGTCCAACAAGACGAGTATTTTATCGGCATATTTCAGTAAATTTTCGCCTGCCGGCGTTAACGTCATTCCCCGATTGGACCGGCGGAAAAGCGAGATCTTTAACTGAGCTTCAAGCTCCTGGATCCTTGTGGTGACATTAGATTGTACATAATTCAACACTTGAGCGGCTTTCGTTATGCTGCCCTCGCGAGCGACAGCTTGAAATATTTTCAAATCGCTGATTTCCATGCACGTATCACCTGTCTGATATCATTGTTTATGATAGTCACGTTCGATTCTACTAATTTTACTAGAATAGTCCCCATCAGTACAATGAAAGACAGCAGTATAAAGTATGTTGTCTTCTGGGAGGAGTAATGATGAAAGCAATAGTACATGCAAACATAAGCGGTTTAAAGGGCTTGACCTATCAAGAGATTCATGACAGGCAGCCGGGCTTCGGCGAGGTGAAAGTAAAGCTTAAAGCAGCAGGGTTAAACCATCGAGACTTATTCATCATGAAAGATCGGACTGCACCGGAACCGCTTGTGATCGGCTCGGATGGTGCAGGCATGGTTGAAACGGTAGGTGAAGGCGTATCCAACATTACAGTTGGTTCTGATGTCATTATTAATCCGTGTATGGGGTGGGTAACAACCGAAGATGTCCCAAACGTTCCAGCGATTGTAGGAGGTCCTTCCGACGGTACATTCGCTGAGTATGTGATCATTCCGGCGCGGAATGTGATCAGCAAGCCAGCTTACCTGTCATGGGAAGAAGCGGGCGTGTTGCCTTTGTCCGCATTGACAGCCTATCGGGCTCTGTTTACGAGAGGGCGCTTACAGCAAGGTGAACATGTCCTCATTCCGGGCATTGGAGGAGGAGTGGCGACTTATGCCATGCTTATGGCTTCAGCGGCGGGGGCGCGAGTCAGTGTAACGTCTCGAAGTGAAGCGAAAAGAAAGGCCGCACTCGAACATGGAGCTGATTACGCGTTTGACAGTTTTAGCGATTGGAAGGAAAGTATCGGCAATAATACCGTGGATCTCATTCTCGACAGCATTGGGCCTGCGACATTCCCGAACTACTTTGATGTCATTAAGCCGAACGGACGTATCGTCACTTTCGGAGCTAGCTCGGGAGATCGCATTGAGATTCCGATTCGAGACATATTTTTTCCCCAAATCAGCATTATCGGCACGTCAATGGGAAGCAGCGAAGAGTTTGAGGCTATGCTTCTTTTTATGGAAGTCCATTCGATTCGTCCATTAATTGATCGAATGTATAGTTTAAAGGACACCGTTCAAGCGTTTCACCGAATGCAGAAGGGAGAGCAATTCGGCAACATAGGAATAAGGATAGTTTGACCTGTAACAAACATTCACTTGGAACGAGGCTGTTAACTTGGATCAACAACGTATGCCTAAAACCGGATAGGGCAAGCTACGGTTGGAGGTGTAAGGTCGAATGCGAAAGTTTTTGATGGGGATGTTATTATGCATGCTTGCCGTGGGAGGGATGTCGTCCGTTACCGTAATCGGCGAAGCTTACGAAATCGAGCGGGAAAGCGAGCAGCCGGGAACGGTGCAGCCTTATAAACGCGGCGGGTACCGCTCGCCGACCCGAACCTATAACCCCGGAGCGACCAATCCGGCTCGCACGACTCCGAATAGACCGGATCAAGCGACACGTAATCCTGCTCCAGCCCGGACAACACCGGCCCCGCGCACGGGTTTCGGTGGATTTTTCGGAGGTTTGTTCGGCGGTTTAGCGTTAGGAGCGATACTGGGTTCTTTGTTTAACCCGTTCGCCGGATTTTCGATGGGAGCTCCGTTTCTCTCGCTGTTAAGCTTCCTCCTATGGGGTGTCGTTATTTATGCTGTGGTTCGGATGTTCCGCAGACGGAGAGAGTATTGATACGAGTGGCCGGTTGTGTTGGTTCCTGACTCGCGACAAATGAAGCAGCTTATCCCGAGCTGCTTTTTTGGCTTTTAAAAAATAGGCTGATCCCCTGTTATTGCAGGAATAGTTTGGTACTATAAGAAGAAAGCGAAAACTCCAAACGAATCAGGGAGGAATAGATGAACGCAGTCGAAACTCTTTTAAAAGAACAGTATGCTTTGAATGCAACGGAAGTATTGCCGCAACAAGGCGGCTGGGCGGCGCTTGCTTATAGGGTGAATTGCAGTAACGATCAAACCTTCTTTTTGAAAAAGTATGAAAAAAGCAGAGCCTCCACCGCGGAATTGACAACGTACATCGACGATTATGTGCCCGTCCTGTTCTGGCTGCTGAACGATACCGGTCTCAAGGGCAAAATACCTGTGCCTCTGTTGACGGCCGCCGGCAATTACAAGTGCGAAGACGATAAGGGGGTGTATCTGCTATATGAATACCTCTCCGGGGATACGATAGGAGCCAAAGATTTAAACGAACAGCAAGTCGTGCAATTGTCGGAAATTATAGGAGAGCTTCATCAATACGGCGACAAGATCCCAGTGGATACGAGCAAGATAAAGGAAAGTTTCGAAGTTCCTTTTATGCGCAATTTGAACAGCGTGGTCGAGGAGGAGTTTGCCCGGTTGCCTGACGACCTGAAGGACCGGCTTCGGCCCTACCAGGAGCCTATTCGAAATAAAACGAGCGAAGTCGAGCAGCTCTCAGCTAAATTGCGCAAGAGCGTCCCTAAAATGGCACTATGCCACACCGATATCCATCCTTGGAATCTGATGCAGTCCGGCCGGCAGCTTATCCTGATCGACTGGGAAGGGTTGAAGCTGGCGCCCGTTGAAGCGGATCTGATGTTTTTGGAAGACCAGCCCTACTATGATCTTTTTTTAAAAGGTTACAAGAACTATCACAACGACTTTGAAATCAACCCCGATGCGCTGCAGTTTTATAGAGGGCGGCGCTTGCTGGAAGACATATGGCAGTTTATCGAGCAGCTATTGTATGATCAGCAAAGTGAAGCCGATCGGGCCGTTACTTTAAATTGGTTGTCCAAAGAATTAAAAAGCATGGATGAGTAAAGCCATCGAAGAAATTGCAGGCGATAAAAACAAAAAACAAGGCTGTCCCTAAAGCGTTCACATGACACGGGAGCGTCCCGGTTTCCAAACCAAGAACCTCAAATTCCTCGGTAAGATGGAGGATGAGGTTCTTTTTCTTGCAGATATTCAGTTCTAAGTAGGGTTCATAAGTCACAATATGATTTGGCGGAGACCTTCGTCACACCCAACTAAATAAAGATTTATCTATAAAAAGTTTGGCTGAACCGTTGACAAGAGCGACTTCTTTTATCATAATTTAATAAACATAATACTATATTATGTATATATTTATCAGGGAGGGAATCAAGATCATACACATAAGCGAGACGGCCACTGGAAAGATCGCTGAGATGTTGCAAGACATCGGCGCAGATCAATATTTTTTGCGTTTGGGTGTCAATGACGGCGGGTGCAACGGTCTGTCTTACAGTATCCGTTTTGACGATTCGCTGGATGAGGGGGACCGGGCTTTCGTGTGGGGAACGTTTCAAGTCGTTATGGACCCCACTAGCGAACCATTCCTCGAAGGGGTTCATATCGATTACAAGGAAGCGGGCATGACCGGAGGCTTCACGATCGACAACCCCAATGCCAAATTCACGTGCGGCTGCGGAGCCAGCTTCAGAACGGCTACATACCGGGGCAAAGCGAAAAAGTGCGACTGAAAGTCGGGAGAGGGAGGATCGGATATGACTTTTGTAATTACGTCGGCCTGTATCGGAGAAAAAGCGGAAGATTGCGTTGATGTCTGTCCAGTCGATTGCATTCGAGACGGCGGGGATCAGTATTATATCGATCCCGATATTTGTATTTCTTGCGGGGCGTGTGAAGTGAACTGCCCGGTCTCGGCGATTTATTATATCGACGATGTTCCCGAAGAAGAGGAAGCCTATATTCAGAAGGCAGTCGATTTTTTCAAAAAGGGCAATTGATAGTGCTTGGGAGGGATGTGTATTTGTCGTTAGGGCTTGTTGTTGTGGAAGTTTGCGAGCGAAACCTTCTAGCCTCCTTTCAATTGGAACAACTGGAAGACCAGTATCCCGAGATTGCGGTACAAAGGACGCCATGTTTGTTCATGTGCCATCTGTGCAGGGCGGTTCCTTATGCCATGGTGAACAGCAAGCGGGTTTACGCCAGGACGGTAAACTCATGTCTGCACGATATTCAAGAAGCGGCCGTCAAGGAAATCAACGACTTTATGGGAACCTAACAAGACCCAGGACGAGGTCTTCTCGATGAATTTATAAAAAAAACAGCATCTGCCGCTCGTGCAGATGCTGTTGTGTTTCAAGCAGGAATCGTTGCTAACTCATTGATAGAAGCGTGTTGTCGTATAAGATTCCCATTTCAAGTATCCGTATGGATGATGTGCTCGGCAAGCAAGTTAAACTGTTGACCGTTCGTTGATTCCGGTGCATACACCGAAGGCAGCGTATGAGGGCTTAACGAATCCGGTTCCGGCGGCGCGATGGGGATCTGGGCGAGAAGCTTCGTCTGAAGCTGTTCGGCAAGCAGGGCGCCGCCTTGTTGTCCGAAAATATTATGCTTTTCTCCTGACGGATCTGCATAATAGGACATATTCTCGATAACTCCAATGATGCGCTGATTCGCCTGCAGCCCAGGATCAATTCTTTATTCAATGTTTTCACCGCCTATGTAGGAAATGAGGAAACGCACAGCTACAGTGTAATGAATAACGGACACTTAGTCAATATATACATATAATAAGTGTAAAATATGCAACATTGAATGGAAAGGTCTGATCCGCGATGACGAATAGTCGTAACGAACTTTTTAACCGGATATGTAAACGCCAGGTAAGGTTAGCCGAACACACCTCTTACGGAATCGGAGGAGCTGCGGATTACTTTGTAATGCCGGCAAACGTTGAACAACTCCTAAGTGTACTGGACGTGAGCCAATCGTACGGGATGGAGCGCGTTGTGTTTGGTATGGGGTCCAACGTTTTATTTCCCGATTCGCCCAAGCCGGGGACTTTGTATATTTCGTTGAAAAACATGACCGACGTTACCCCGAGCGGTTCCGGTTGGTTTGTCTCTTCGGGCACTCCGTTGTCCATGCTGTCTCTTGCCGGGCTGCTTGCGGGTTCGCCGGAGTTTCAGTTTACGTACTTGCTTCCGGGTTGCCTGGGTGCGGGAATCTATATGAACGCGAAATATTACGATGAGCAGATTGGCGACAAAATCGAGAAGGTATATTATATCGATCTGGACGATCCGGCGTTATCGCTGCAAACGATTCATGTGAAGGATTGTTTATTTGCCTACAAACAATCGATTTTTCAGCATAAGCCCTGGATTATCGTAGGGGCCGAATTCCGGGTTCCGGAGCAGGCAGGGGAGTTAGCAGTTTGTTTGAGCCGACTGCTGACCCAACAGAAAGCGGCTAACGAGAACGGTCCGTCATCCTTGGTTACGTTTTATTCGTACTTCTCCCGGGAAATAAAAAAGCTCCAATCCCGGCGAATTCGCATACCTGAGCCTATGAAACACATCGAACAATACCGGACGGAGAAGCGGCATTTCAAGTTCCGCTCCTGCGGCTCGTTTTTCAAAAACAACTACGCGGCCGGCCTATCCATCGGCGCTATGGTCGACCGGTTAGGACTAAAAGGGTTATCTTGCGGAGGAGCCGTCATTTCGCCCTACCATGGCAATATGATATTGAATGTTCGCCGAGCAACCGCATCCGATATTCTTGTCTTGAAGGATACGGTGTCGGAAGCTATTGAACTGCATTACGGGTTTATTCCCGAGACTGAAGTAGCTATCTTGTAAGTGCCTAAACACTCCACCTCAACTTGAAGTGGAGTGTTGTTGTGATGGAGCTAAACTTGAGGTTGAATATTATGATTATGCCGGAAAAAGTTCGTCGGGTCGTACTTTTGTTTAATGGCCGCTAATCTCTTGTAGTTGCCCCCGTATGTATCTCTAATAATTTGCGGGTCGGCTTGTACGGTATTGAGATAGGACGTTTGACGCGTCGAATAGGGCAGCATCGTTTTGTAAGCGGAATCGATCCATTCCTTGCACAGCTTCTCCTCATCCGTCGGATAATCGACATCGAAGCACAGGAGGAACGAGGCGTCCCGTACGGCAAACGCCGTAGCATCGGAAGGAACCCGATTCATCTGACCGTGGCATTCCCAGAATTGAACGAGCAGGGACGATCTGGGCGGCTGCTCTAGTTGGGCCAGTAAAGCGTCTATCGCTTCTTCGTTAAACTCTTTGATAAACAGCGACGTTCCGGCAACAGCGACATTTTTTGGAGCCGCCAAGTCAAACCGGGATTGCAGCTCCGTATACCGGACTACTCCCGTATTATCCGAGATCGGCTGAGCCAATTCACGCAGCGGCTGAACGGCGTCGTGCCCGTCGGCTTTGTCCCCGGCATACAATCCGGCTATCACGATGACTCGTTTATGGTGCAATGACTCAGGCACACCCGGAGCGGCCGGCATTTGGAAGGTCATCATGTTAAACGATACTTCGTCGGGCGCCTTACGCAAAAATGCCTGGGCGTTGCGCAAAACCTGCTTTGCATCTTTATAGTCGTACATTACGTCAACAGACAATACTTCAGGTCCAAGCGGATACAAGTTAAACTCGAAGGACGTCACCACGCCGAAGTTGCCGCCGCCGCCACGGATCGCCCAATATAAATCGGGATGTTCCTGATCGTTCACCTGAATCTCCTCGCCATCAGCGGTAACCATCCGTGCAGAGCGGATATTATCGCTCGTCAAGCCGTATTTGCCTCTCAAGTAACCGGTCCCGCCGCATAAAGCGAGTCCGGCGATGCCGGTTTCCGTTACAGTTCCCGTAGGTGTGGCCAAACCGAATTTTTGCGTCTCCGCATCCACGTCGCCCAGCGTGGCGCCGGGTTCGACGATAGCGATTCGACGCTCCAGATCGACGGTCACTTTGCGCATATCGGAACAATCAATCATCAGCGCGCCGTCGCTCACCGCGGTTCCGGCAACATGATGGCCTCCGCCGCGGATCGTCACTTCCAGGTTTGCTTTTTTGGCAAATTGCACGGCAGCGGCAACGTCCGCAGCCGATTGGCAAACGACAATCGCCGCCGGATATTTATCGTAAGCGGTGTTCCAGACTTTTCTTCTTTCGTTGTACGCTTCCTCGCCCGGGACTAGGAGCCGCCCGCTCAGTTGGTCCTTTAATTGTTCGAACAATGAGTATCCCTCCAAAATAATGAATTGGCCACCGCTCTGGTAATCGTTCTGGCAGATGGTGGAACAGTGATCATTATAGGAGACAAAGAATACATAGTCAATATATAATTATAATATGTGTAATATGAAAGTTAGACGTAACAGTTCACATGATTTTATTCTTTTGAGCTTATATACGGGGAAAGAACCGCTGTCGGTACGGGCTGCATCGGGTTAGATCATCCGCTTCTCCCGATAGTATGGATCGATGGACCGCACATTTGGATTGACACGTCATATCGTTGAACATATAATAGTCACAGCAACTATCATCACGCCGATTATCGTGGAGGCCTCCATTGGAATTAGAAAAATATATAGGTGTTATCGTTCACAGGGCAGATTTGAAACTGAACAACTATTATCAAAAAGTGGTTAATCCCTTTGATATTACCGTCGATCAATGGGAGATCTTAGTGATTTTGTGGGAACGGGAGGGCATCACGCAAAAAGAGCTCGCCGAACGATTGTACAAGGATCAGACGAACATTGCCCGGATGCTGTTTAAGCTGGAGAAGAAAGGGTTTATTTATCGCGTGACACATGAGACCGACCGGCGATCTTTGCGCGTTTATTTGACGGAGAAAGGACACGGAATTAAAGACGAAATTCTCGAACCTTCGATTGAGGCTTACCAGAAAACGGTGGAAGGATTAACCGAGGAAGAAGTGGAGACGTTCCGGAGAATTCTCTCTGTGATGTACAACAATGTGAAGGATTTGTAAGTTTTAGGTTCCCTAGTATGGTCGATAAAATTGATTATATAGTTGCTATGACCATTATCGATATGACGAGTAGTTGGAGAAGATACGGAGTGTGAGAACATGACAGCAAATCAGGAGAAAGTCGGTATTTTTGACCCGCCTTACCGGGCTCTGACGATCGGGATCATACTAGCCGTTACTACCGTGGCATTCGAAGGGCTGGCGATT
Organism: Paenibacillus sp. MAH-35; assembly: GCF_058135425.1. Lineage (NCBI taxonomy): Bacteria > Bacillati > Bacillota > Bacilli > Caryophanales > Paenibacillaceae > Paenibacillus > Paenibacillus sp. MAH-35. The sequence continues at coordinate 129,716 of NZ_JBYUPU010000007.1, read as the reverse complement.
ACGACGATTGCTCCGAATGTTGCTCAGCATTTAAACGGCTTGCATCTGTACGGATGGATATTCAGCGCGTTTTTATTATCGCAAATCGTAGGCTCTATGATGATCGGCCAGCAGATTACCAAACAAGGAGTGTATCCCTCGTTTCTCTTAGCGATTCTCCTTTTCGTGATCGGCATAACGGTTGCGGCTGCTTCTATTCATATGTTTATGCTGATCGCCGGGAGAGCCTTTCAAGGATTCGGCGCTGGCGCGATGATTACCTGTGTGTATTACAGCATCACCTTAAGCTATCCGGACAGGCTAAGAACGAAGATATTGGCCGCTTTCTCGAGCGCCTACATTTTGCCGGCGATAATCGGTCCTTATGCGGCGGGACTTCTGGCTGAAACTTTATCGTGGAGAGTCGTGTTTTGGATTGTGCTTCCGCTGATCGGTTTGGCGATTTTCCTCACGATTCCTTCCTTTCGTCAGCTTCAAACGCGGGCCAGATCGAGTCAGCCTTCCTCCCATAAAGGCTTTCCCAAAGAGGGATATGCGATTATTTTAACTTTCGGCACCGGGCTGCTGCTAAGCGGGCTAGGCTGGATTACGGAATGGAAAGGCATCGTTCTTACGATAGCAGGCATCCTCCTGATGGTTCACCCCTTGCGCAGCCTGTTGCCTATAGGAACGTTTACCGTCCGAAAAGGGCTGCCCGCAACGATCGTTACGAGGGGATTGTATGTAGCCTGCTACGTTGCAACGGAGAGCTATGTGGTATTGGCGTTGACGGAAGTGAAGGGGTTCTCGGCAGATCTGGCAGGATTGATTGTTGCCGCAGGCGCACTAAGCTGGTCCGCCGCCGCCTCGCTGCAATCCAAACTGGATGAACGAGATCGTGGCGCAGGAAGAACAAAGCGGGTGATCACCGGTACCGGTATTATGATTGTCGGGGTCGTATTCGTCATTGCTTCGATCACGCTGCCGGGAGGCGTTCTGGGGTATGCCGTGATCTCTCAGCTATTCACCGGCTTCGGCATCGGATTAGCCAATCCCACCACAGGTGCTATTGCGCTGCAGCATGCCCGTGCCGGTGAAGAGGGGGAGGTCTCCGCCGTCATTCAGTTCATAGATGCGTTTAGCCCCGGGATCAGTATCGGCGTAGGCGGAGCTTTAATCGCGATGAGTCAAACGTTGCAATGGGACTTATTTACCGGCGTCTTGCTGGCGTTGTCGCTTCAGCTGCTTTTCATGATAGGAAGCTTTGTGATTTCGTTCCGTATCCAAAAAGCAGCAGCAACTGGCACTTCCATACAAGGTTAAGGCGCGGAACTTTTGCGTATGGAAGCTTTAGGAGCAAGCGATACGTTACCGGCCGCTATGCCGCCCAAGATAAGGACAACCCCGATCCATTGCAGCAAGCTTACATGCTCGGCCAAAATGAACGAAGACATGGACACCGCTACGGGAAGCTCGGAGGCGGTTAAAATGGTGCCAAGCCCCGGCCCGATACGCGGCATTCCGATCGAGAACAGTAACGGCGGGAGTACGACGCCAAAAAAACCGAGAAGCAGTCCATACGGCGCAACCCCCATTAATACGGACATATCCAGCAGAAACGCCGGCGGAAGCAGCACAAACACAACGATAAGACCACCGGTGGACAGCAGAGCGCTTTTCTGGACCGGAGGCGTATCTTTCCCAACGGAACCGCTAAGAAAAATGAATGTAGTAAATGTCAAAGCCGAAAGCAGCGCCCAAGCCATTCCGGCCCAGGAAAGAACGATTCCGCCAGCTGAAACGACATTGGCAGCGAGAACGGAGCCGATTAGAAGGACGGCGATCGAGATCATTTTCCCTGAAGTCGGTTTTTTCTTGTACACGATCCACTCCAGAAGCGTGCCAATCCAAACAAACTGAAATAAAAAAATGATGGCAAGCGAAGCGTTCAACGATTGCAGGGACTGGTAATAAAATACTCCTGTCAGGCCGAATGGAATGCCTGATAATAGCAGCTGGATCGTACGTTTTAAAGTCAATTTCTGTCTTTTGGTAAAGAGCACCAATATCCAGGAAAGCAAAGCTCCGAATAAATACTGGCCGCCTGAAACTGCTGAAACTGAAAAACCTGCCGAGTAAGCAAGTTTGACAAAGGTCGATAACAATCCGTAACAGCATCCGCCCAGAAAGACCATTATTGCGTAATGCCAAGTTTTCATCGTCGTCCTCCTCTGCAAAATAAAAAGCCACACGGTTGTCGAGAAACAACCGTGTGGCGAAAATAGAGTCTCCTCTAGAAAAGTCCACGTCCTGTAACAGGTTTTATTATTCAAATTCCATTACAGTATAAGAGCAACCCTATACGTTGTCAATGTCCATTTACTGTTCGAGTATGGGGGGAAATTCGGTGAAACTAGTTGATTTGTGCCTGTTCATCCATCATAATCGGATACAATAACTTCTTCGATACCTATTTATTGGAGGAAAGTCGGATAGGAGGACGTATCTAATGAAGCTGATTGTTATATTCGGCCCGCAGGCAGTAGGGAAAATGACGGTGGGGCAGGAGCTGGCGAAATGTACCGGACTGAAATTGTTTCATAATCATATGACGATCGATCTCGTTTCGAACTTTTTCAGCTACGGCAGTGCGCCCGGAAAACGGCTGGTTAGTTTGTTCCGGCAGGAAATTTTCGAAGAAGTGGCCAAGAGCGACTTGCCCGGTTTAATTTTTACGTATGTGTGGGCTCTGGATATGCAGGCGGATTGGGACTATGTGCAAAAGATCAGCGGCATTTTTGAGTCCAAGGGCGGTGTCGTGTATTATGTAGAGCTGGAAGCGGATGTGGAGGAAAGACTGGAGCGCAACAAAAGCCCGAACCGCCTGCTTCACAAACCGACCAAACGCAATATTGAGTTTTCCGAACAAGATCTGCTCCGCTCTATGGATAAGTATAGATTGAACTCGTACGAGGGGGAGATCCGGAAGGAAAACTATATAAGGATTAATAATACGAAGCTTGGGGCAGAAGAAGTGGCTCAACTGATCAAGGAAAAGTTTCATTTATAAGCAAACTGCCCGCGATGAAGGGCGAAGCGGATTCGGGTTCGCAATCTGCTAGCGATGATCAGCTGTAGATCATACAAACAGGCTGCAGCGGGCAGGTGTACATGCGCAATCGGGGAGAAATCGGCAAGGAATGGCTATGATATAATGAGGACATTCATGGTTGACGATAGGAGGAATTCCAATTTGGCGACACTGGATCAAGTGCCAGTCGTAAGGGCGGAGATGCTTATTCGCAGACCGGTTGCAGAGGTGTTTGAAGCTTTTATTGACCCGGAGATTACGACCAGGTTTTGGTTTACGAAGAGCAGCGGAAGATTGGAACAAGGAATGCGCATCCGGTGGGACTGGGAGATGTATGGTGTACACGATGAGATCGAGGTAACGGAAATCGTGGCGAACCGGCTGATCCGGATCGAATCTTCGGATCACACCCGGACCGAATGGACCTTTACGGCACGCGCGGACCAGGAAACCTACGTGACGATCACCAATTCGGGATTTGCCGGAACCGGTGACGAGATGGTATCTCAGGCGATCGATTCGATGGGCGGTTACACGATGGTGCTTTGCGCCTTAAAGGCGCTGCTGGAGCACAACGTTGCCCTGAACCTCGTGGCCGATAAAGCGCCTGACGCCCATGTGAACCGTCAGTAGATCGATTTTGCCACTGAAATGCCGGGGAACCAAAAACGATTTTGTCCAAAACGAGCCTGGAGGGGAAAATAAGAGCGGTTTAAAGCTGCTAAAATCCCCGAAAAAGCTGCCTCCCCCATCAGTTGGTTGAAATAGGGGGTGCAAATGAGGCTGTCGATTCAATGTGGACAACCAAGTGGAAAGGGAAAAGATTACCTTCTGGCGAGTTTTGTCTGGAATCCCCTACCTTACAATCCTTATTCAATCAAGGGATTCCGGACAACCTGTCTGAGCAGAAGAAGGTAACTTTTCACTTGGAACGGTCTGCTAACACTTCTACACAATGAATCGACAGGCTCGCAAACCGCCTTTATTTGCTTCCGTCTACCCCATATGCCGAAAATAGAAGCTGCCAAAGACTCTTATGCCGTCATGAAGGATGGCGTCCTCATACGTTTTCAACAAAGGAACACACTCGCTCACAGAAAAGCGCCGTTCTCGCTGAGACTTTCGTCCCTGAAAAAGGCGCTACCATTTACGCAACGGTCATTTTGTCGTGTCGAAGGATCTATATGGGAAATACATCACAACATTTCCATCTCCACCGTCAGCCGTCACTCGTGCTTGGGCCGGTATTGCAGTGGCGAGGTGCCGGTCCAACGCCGGAACTGCCGGGAGAAGTGGCTTAGCGAGCGAAACCCGAGCCGGATCGAGATATCTTCGATCGACAAGCTCGTTGTGACGAGCAGATGCTTCGCCTGATTCACGATGAGAAGGCTGACATAACGGCGCGGAGAGACGCCGTACACCTTCGTAAATATTTTCGTGCATTGGCTGCGGCTCATATGCATTTCTTTGGCGATGTGGGCGATGGAGTCCTCGGAATCCGGAGAAGCCATCCGTTGCAGCCGTTCTTCTACCGCATGAGCAATATCCGTCTCCAGGGACGAAGCGGCCGGCGGGCGCTTTTTGACCGGAGCAGGCGTTAAAGCAGCGCGTTGCTCGGCAATTTCTTTGACAATCAGCAGGATGCAAGCTTGCAGCTCGATTTTATGCAATGGATCGAAGTGTTGTAATGCGAGCATTCCCGATCCGTGGTGCTGTTCACCGACCAGACCGGCGGTCATAATCCGCTCGATTTGCTTCATATAACCGGGCAGGCCCGTGTTCTCCGCCTCAGAGCGGGACAAGTACCCGCAATCGGCTCCGCTGAGCCGCCTGCGCAGCTCGGGATCGTCGACGTCAAAGTGAATGTTGAAGAACGAGTAGGGGGTAGCGGAGCGGTTGTCCGTCCGATGACGGGCTCCGGATTTGACAATAATCCAGTCGCCCGGATGAAGCGTCAGCTCATAACTTTTCATCACTTGCGTCACTTCGCCGCTGAAGCAGTACAACAGCTCGTACAAATGATGATGATGCATCGGATACGACCAGCCGGGCGGCTTGACGCCGAACCCGCATCCGGATATTTGCAGCGTGCTCGTCATGTTCGGAAAGTATACTTCGATATCCATCGTGTTCACCCCGGCCGAATAATCTGTATGATTTATCATATCACATGCCCGGACATATATTAGGCACATCTTGTCGATGGAAGACGAGTGATGGGAAGAAAGTTATGGATAAAAATACCTACTGATGTTACACTTGGCAAAGGAATAGATAATAATGGCAGAAAAGGGAGAGGGAATGGGAGTGAAGCGAATTCTGCTTGTATGGATCGCCAGTGTAATGCTGTATGCGTGCTGGCCGGTCTCGGCTGCAAGTGCCGCCGAAGCAAAGGTAAAGGTATACGAAACGGGAGTAACCGCCTATCAATACGTAAACACGTATGATGAAGTGGTGTCCGACTATTTTTCTGCTGTGTTTGTTGAAGTAGACGGGAGTATCAAAATTCCGGCTTTTTCGCTCAAGCGGATGGGCGGCATATTAAGTCATACTAGCGGAGCCGGTGGTAAAGTTACAATAACCGACCACCAGAAGTCGATGACTTATGAGATGAAAATCGGCAGTTCTAAAGTAACGGTACTGAACAAAGATAAGATTAAGCAATCCGAATTTACGCTTAGCAAGGAAGTAACGGTTCATCTGGTTGGAGATTATCCGTGTTACCCATTAGATTTCTTCGAGAAGATCGGGTACAAGGCCGAGTTTGATGGAAAACGGACGATAAACGTAGATTTAAGTCTGAAGAAGGCTGAAGAGAACAAAGAAGATTCTAAACTCGTTCCGTTCTCGGTCGGTTCCAAGTATGGCTATATGAACACAGCGGGCAAAGTGGTCATTGAAGCGGAGTACGATGGAGCGTTGCCGTTCGCGGAGAAACTCGCCGCCGTAAAAGCGGACGGCAAGTGGGGCTATATCGATGAAACCGGGAAGATGGCGATCTTGCCCCAATACGATACGATATCCGCCTTTGAGGAAGGGATTGCCGTTGTAGGTCAATATGTAGACGGCGAGCTGAAGATGGGCTACCTGCAACAATCCGGGAAATTGCTGAAAGCTCCGGATTTCAACTATGCGCTCCCGTTCAGTGAAGGATACGGTGCAGCCACGTACGGCAAATCGTTCTTTTATATGAATCAGGACGGAATATACGTATTGTATCCGGACAATGACGATGCGGGGCCGTTTTCCGACGGTTTGGCCAAGATCGGGAGAAAAAACAGCTACGGTTACATCAATAAACGTGGGGAAGAAGTCATATCGCTGCAATATGAAGATGCCGGAGATTTTAATGAAGGTTTGGCTGCCGTCAAGCAAGATGGCAAATGGGGTTATATCGATAAAAACGGAGAGACCGTTATCCCTTATCGTTACGATCACGCAGGTTCGTTCGAGGACGGTTTGGCGGTTGTGAGAACCGGCAAACTGTACGGTCTGATCGACAAAACCGGCAAAACGACAGTCCCTTCCAAATTCGATATGATCGGTACCGGGCATAACGGCTATTGGCCGGCCCAATCGGCAAATCAATGGGGATTTATCGATGTGAAAGGCAATTGGGTCATCGGTCCGGAATACGAGTTCGCTTATGGAGCGGCAAGCGGTCTGTTCTACTTGCAATCCGAAAGCCGCAGCTACTATGTCGATTCACAAGGGAATGAAGTTGTCCCTCGCGATGCAAATGGCAACGAATACGTGCGGATTTGGACGGCTGGCAAAGCAATTGAAGTAAACGGAAAGCTGCTGGAGCTGAACCATCTTCCATCGGTTATCGAAGGCGTTACCTATGTTCCTGCACAAAGCGTACTGGAAAGTGTAGGTATGGATGCGGAGTGGGACGCCGAATCGTTAACATTGACGGCAAAGCGGCCTGGCTTATCGATTGATCTGCAAGCGGACAAAGCAGTAGCGCAAGTGAATGGAAAAGAAGTGGAATTAGCCGCTGCTTCGTTCATATGGGAAGACGTTTTGTACGTTCCGGCTTCTTTTCTGAAAGGAAACGTTGTCGCTTTATTGGACGTAACAGAGTACGCCCCCGTTGACCTGACGGAGATGGGAATGGAACAGGCGTGGGACGACTTTGCACAGTGGGCCGAATCATTCGAAAATGCGGATCTCGAAACCCAACTGGAGATGGCGGCTCAGATCGAAGAGCATTTTAACGCAGTCGAAGCGGAATATGCAGCGATATTTCAATCCGAACCGAACAACGATGCCGCTTATCTGGAATATGCGGTCTTGCTGGGTGAGCTTGCTCAAATGTTTGAGCAGGAGGAGCTGTGGGCTGAATCGGCTGCCATGGCGAAGAAGGTTGGTCAAATCAATGCACGTACTGCAACTTATTATCATTTATACGCCGCCGATCAACGTTTGGTTGGTGCCGAGAAAACCGAGGTATACCGGAAAGCGGCTGAAGCCGATCCGTACTTGCTGCTCAACCATGCATTAACGAACGGTACGTATTATGAGGCGGGGATCGCGTTCGGCGAAATGAAAGGGATGTCGAGTTTTGCAGTATACAGCTTGAAATTGGCCGCGGCATACGGCACGGAAGAGGAACAACAGGAAGCCAAGGCACTATTGGACGAGAAATATGGAGCGTCGATGGAATAAGTAAGGATGAGCCTGAATGACATAGCCATTATTAAATATTGGATCGGGCTTTCCCTATTACCGGGGCAGCCTTTTTTTGCAATTATTATGGAAGTGAGATTAACGTGCACAAATGGTCAAAAAAACGGACGCTATGCACATGGTGTCAAATGGGCGGCTTGGATATGATAAAAGCATAAACATGTCGAACGACATACGATGGAAAGGCGGCGCTGCTAATGCCACTGATGGAAGCTACAAACGGACAATTTACGTATGACGGCCAGCCGTTACAAATCATATCCGGAGCGATACATTATTTCCGCACTGTCCCCGAGTATTGGCATGACCGGCTGCAAAAGCTGAAAGCATGCGGCTTCAATACGGTGGAAACCTATGTCGCCTGGAATCTGCACGAGCCCCGGCCGGGAGAGTATAACTTCGAAGGGATTGCCGATATCGAGCGGTTTATCCGGACGGCGGGCGAGCTCGGATTACATGTGATCGTCCGGCCAAGCCCTTATATTTGTGCGGAATGGGAGTTCGGCGGACTGCCGGCCTGGCTGCTGGCCGATTCGGATATGCGGCTGCGCTGCTTCCATAAGCCGTTTCTGGATCGGGTGGACGCTTATTATGACGTATTGCTGCCGAAATTCAAGCCGCTGCTGTCTACGAACGGCGGCCCGATCATCGCGATGCAGATCGAGAACGAATATGGCAGTTACGGCAACGATACGAAGTATTTGAACTATTTGCGGCAAGGCATGATCAGCCGCGGCATCGATGTGCTCCTGTTCACGTCGGACGGGCCGACCGATTCGATGCTGCAGGGCGGAACGGTGCCCGGCGTTCTCGCGACCGTCAATTTCGGTTCCCGGGTGGGGGAAGCGTTCGCGAAGCTGCGCGAATACGAAGCCAACGGTCCGGTCATGTGCATGGAATTTTGGAACGGCTGGTTCGATCATTGGGGCGAGCATCATCATACGCGGGATGCGGGCGATGTCGCGCGGGTTTTGGAAGAGATGCTGCAGGAGAACGGCTCCGTTAACTTTTATATGTTCCACGGCGGTACGAATTTCGGCTTCTACAGCGGTGCTAACTGTCCGGCGCCGAACCAGTTCCAGCCCACGATTACGAGCTATGACTACGACGTTCTGCTGACGGAAGCCGGAGATCCGACGGGCAAGTTTTATGCGGTGCGCGACGTGCTGGCCCGTTACGGATTCGCGCCCGGGGCGGAACTTCCGAAGCCAATCGCCAAGCGTGCTTACGGGAAAATCCGGACGGACCGGCAGACGGGGCTTTTCGATAGTCTGGACGTCTTGTCTGAGCCGATAGCTTCCGTATATCCGGAACCGATGGAGAAGCTGGGTCAAAACTACGGTTTTATTTATTACGAAACCCGCATTTCCGGACCGAGAGAGAAGCATCAGTTGAACTTGCAGGATGTCGCCGACCGGGCACTCGTATTCGTGGACGACCGGTTTGCGGGGACGATCGAGCGATGGGACCCGGAGACGAAAGTGTCTTTCGACGTTCCGAAGGAAGGCGTGAAGCTCGGTATCTTGGTCGAGAATATGGGCCGGATCAACTACGGTTCCTATATGAAGGACCGCAAGGGGATTACCGAAGGGGTTCGGTTCGGTTATCAGTTCCTGTTCGATTGGACGATTCGCACACTGCCGCTCGACGATTTGTCCGGCCTGACGTTCGAAGCCGGAACCGCCAACGGGCAGCAAGGCCCGGTCTTCCACAAAGCGACGCTGCAAGCGGATCATCCGGCCGACACGTTTCTGTACTTGGACAGGTGGACCAAAGGCGTCGTCTGGGTGAACGGCTTCAACATCGGCCGTTACTGGAACAAGGGTCCGCAGAAAAGCTTGTATGTGCCCGGACCGCTGCTCCGTGCGGGGGACAACGAGATCGTAATATTGGAGCTGCACGGGACGGAAACCGCCGAAATCGAGTTCAAGGACGTTCCCGATCTCGGTCCGAGCGCTTAAATAAAATCAAAACGAGCCCCATCTTCCAAATTCCGGAGGTGAGAGCTCGTTTTTTTTAGCAGATCATCTTATTGCAAGGACATCCGCCTACATCTCCATCTTGCCCATATCGCCGTCAGGCATCGCGACCATCATCGAGCCGGAGTCGTCGCCGGGCACCGGCTCGGGCGACAGCTCCACAGCGGTTCCCAACTGGGGCACAGCGTAGGGCAGGTGCGTGCGTCCCCGGGCCAAAATATGGTTTTCGTTGGAGCCGCTCCAAGGCACCCACGAACGGGCGTTGCAATAATGCAGCACATAAGCGCGGCGGAACCGGTCAGCCGTTTCGTTGCGATACGACCGATGGAGCAGGTGAGAGTGGAAAAACAGCACGTCGCCCGGCTCGGCGATGACCGGAACCGACTCTCCGTATTTCGCGGCGATCTCCGATAAATTGTTGACGGAATCATCCAAATTACTTGGAGCGCTGGCCGGAACGAGACCTTGAATGTGCCGCTCGTCGGCATGCACGTAACCTTTCCTCGCCTCCGGCGGCGGATAAATCGGCTCATGATGAGAGCCGGGGGCGACCCACAGGCAGCCGTTGGACTCGTCTGCCCGGTCCAGCGCGATCCACGCACCGATCAGGCTGTCCGGCTGCGTCTGGATGTAGAACGAATCCTGATGCCAGCCCTGGCCGCCTTTTCCCGGAGGATTGAAGAAAAGCATCGACTGCAAAGCAAGGACGTCCGGGCCGATCAACGCTTCGAGTACGTCCAGCACGAGGGGGTGCAGCAGACCCCATTCCGCCGTCTTATTGTGCAGGTGCGGCATATGCATGCGGGCGGAGGAGAGCCGCTCCGTTTTGTTCGTTCCTTTCATCCAGGCGTGATCACGGGACAGATGGTCCAGTTCCGTAACGCGGCCGTAGTAGATATCGTCCGTCCAGCTCAGCAACCGCTCGGTGTCTTCCTTTGCCAATAACCCTTTTACGAGCAAATAGCCGTTTTTGTGGTAGTTGACGTACTGGTCGACCGATACGGTATAACGAATACGTTCTTGAGGTTTTATTTCGCTCATTCCTTCGTACCCCTCTCCTTCAGATATCTTTATTGTCAAGGAAACGGAGAGATCCGGCAATGTACGAAGGCGAAACAATGATGGACAAATTTGATCTTATCGTCAGCGGATTTTGGCAGAACGGGTCTTGCATGTTTATTCATCCGGCCCCGGGTTGTCCAGAATGAAGTAGTGGTTTAACGGGTAAAACCGGCCCCAATCGTCGGGAGGGGCAAGCTCCCGCATCCGGGCGTCCCCGTATTTTCGCCGATATTCGGTCGCGGTCATTCCTGTCGTCCGGCGGAAAAGCCGGTGAAAGTAATATTCGTCGGCAAAGCCGAGATCACGCGCGATCTGCTTGATGCTGTCGGTGCGCTGCAGCAGAAGCTGAGCGGCTGCATTCATTTTGCGTCGGATGATCCAGTGCTTCGGGGCATGCCCGACATGCTGCTGGAACGTCCGTGTAAAATGCTCGTGGCTCCATCCGGCAAGCCGGGCCAGCTGTTCCACTTCGATCTGCTCTCTGGAATGGGCCTCGATATATTGCAGCGCACCGGAGATTTGAGGAGGCATCGTTCTCTCGTCGTACCGGCCGGAGTCGGATTCCGTCTCCAGTTCGCTCTCCAGCTCTTCGAGCATGTACATCAAGAGCTTCTCGGCCATCGTTCTCCATCTGGGCGGCTTCACATGGAACAGATACAGCATCTGCTTCATGTGCTGGGGGATGAGCGACCGGTCTTGCACAGGGATAACGCTATATTGAAAGTTTTTAAGCAGGCGATAATGGATCAAGCCGGATAACGGGTCGACGTCGAAATGAACGAACAGATGTCGGCATGGGCTGTCCGAATCGAAGCGGTACTCGTGCAGTTCGCCGGGACGCGTAAGCAGGACGCAAGCAGAATCGAGAATATGTCCCGTGCCGTCGGCTTCGTACCTCGTCCGGGAGCCCACCGGAAAATAGACGATCTCATAGTCCGTTAACCGTCTCGGTCCGAGATGGCGCCCGGCCTTTACGGTGACGTCGCCCGCGCGGTGAAATCGGATCTCGCGATTGTTCATCAGGATACCGGCTCCTTCTTTTTGGCAATGGCTTCTCCTATTATACCGTCTGTCCGGAGGCGAGAAAACGGAAACCGGTTTGTACTTGCGCGGGACCGGCTGCGGACGCCTCAAGTTTTCGCAGTATCCGAATAGTGGTTTACATCTTAGGGAATGATTTGTTATCATAATAGCAATATTTGAAACGCGATGATGAGAAGAGTAGGGGAGAACGTACCTGTACAGAGAGCTCCGGACGGTGAAAAGGAGCCGGGTGCTTCCCCCGAAACAAGCCTCTGAGCAGCATGCCGGAACCGCAGGCGGGGATGGATGACGGGAGCTCCCGTTATAGAGCTAGAGTATAAGCATGGCCTGTCATGCCGTACTTGAAGAGGTTAATATGGCGACATATTAACGAATCTGGGGTGGTACCACGAGAACCTTCGTCCCCAAGACATAACGTCTTGGAGGTGAAGTTTTTTTTGTTTTACCCGTGTTAACTTGGACCGGGCACTACGTGCTGCAGAGAAGTTTGCATGTTGCCACAAGCCCAGACTCAGGAGGAGGACTCGCTATGACCAACGAAAAGGAACCGACAACCGAACATTTTTTATATAAACGAATTGTGGAGGAGCTTGAATCGAATCCGTTCCATCGGACCATGTGTACGCGGTTTCCGCCCGAGCCCAACGGTTACCTCCATATCGGGAGCGCGTATGCGATCCAGACGAATTATTCGATGGCGCAAAAGTTCAACGGCCGGTTTCATCTGCGGTTCGACGACACGAATCCGCTCAAGGAAGATATCGAATACGTAAATGCGATTATCGAAGATATCCGCTGGCTTGGCTACGACCCGGGGCCGCATATTTATTACGGTTCCGACTATTCGGAACAAATCTGCGAAGCTGCGGTCGCTTTGATCCGGAAGGGAAAGGCATATGTCTGCGATCTGACGCCGGAAGAAGTCACGGAATACCGGGGGACGCTGACGGAGCCGGGCAAAAACAGCCCTTACCGCAGCCGGACCGTGGAAGAAAATTTGGAGCTGTTCGCCAAAATGAAAAAAGGCGAATTCTCGGCCTCTTCCAAAGTTCTCCGCGCCAAAATCGATATGAGCTCGCCAAATATCAACATGCGTGACCCGATTATTTACCGGATTGTTTTTGCCGAGCATTACAGGACGTGCAGCGACTGGTGCATCTACCCGATGTACGATTTCGCCCATCCGATCCAAGATGCGATCGAAGGTGTCACCTATTCGTTATGTTCGATTGAATTCAAAGATCACCGCCCTTTGTATGAATGGGTGTTAAAAGAGCTGGATATCCCCGAGCCTCCGCGGCAGCGGGAGTTCGGACGGCTGAGCTTGACGGGCGTGGTGACGAGCAAGCGGTTTTTGAGACAGCTGGTGGAAGAAGGCCATGTGGACGGCTGGGACGATCCCCGTCTTCCGACGCTGCGCGGGCTGCGGCGAAGAGGGTTCACTCCCGAAAGCATTCGCGGCTTCATCGAAGAAATCGGCAGTATCCGGACGCAAAGCACCGTCGATATATCGCTGCTCGATCATTGCCTCCGACAAGATCTGAAGCAACAAACGGTGAGTGTCATGGCGGTTCTGAATCCGCTCAAGGTGGTCATTACCAATTACCCGGACAATCACACGGAATGGCTGCCGATCGAGAATAACAGCGAAAACGAGGCGATGGGGAAACGCGAAGTGCCGTTATCCAAAACGATATATATCGAGCGCGACGATTTTATGGAAGTTCCGTCGAAAGGGTATCACCGGCTCAGTCCGAATGCCGAGGTTCGGCTGAAGGGAGCCTACTTCATCCGCTGCGAGGACGTGATCAAGGACCCGGTAACCCGGGAGATCGCGGAGCTGCACTGCACGTATGATCCGCTTACGAAGAGCGGTAGCGGTTTTACAGGGCGCAAGGTGAAAGGAACGATTCACTGGGTGTCGGCCGAACATGCGGTGAAGGCGGATGTCCATCTCTACGAGAAGCTGCTGCTGAAATCGGGTATTCCGGGGGAAGAAGACGGGGATTGGGCGGATGTGCTGAATCCGGAGTCGCTTGTAATTGTCAAGGATGCTTGGATGGAGCCCTTTGTGAATCAGGCCCGTCCGGAGCAAAAGTTCCAGTTTTTCCGTCATGGCTACTTTTGTGCGGATCGGAAGTATACGACGGGAGACAAGCTGGTATTTAACCGGATCGTCCCTTTGAAAGATACATTTAACCGAAAATAACGATTTATCCGGAACACGATAGTGGATCAGCTGCGGGGCTGCCGTTCGAAATAGAGCGGCGGCCTGGCTGCGTTTGCCCGTGTACGAACAATTCGCAAAGTATCGAAGATTATCGGTATGTAAAAATCTGAAAACCAAGGAACAATTTCATCTCCGTCCACGTTAATAAATGTAGAAAAAAATGTAGAGGGGGATGGGGAGAAACGTGGCTCGAATATTGCTGTCGGCAGCCTATGTATTCCTGGTCGTTATCCTGACGGCTGGATGTGTTCAAGAGCAAGACGTGCGACAAGCTAGCGGGAAGCAGCTGTCCAACGCGGTTCATTATTCAGTCTCGATGGGGGCAAACAAGAATCTTCCCAAGAGCGATGCAGACGGGGCGGACCGGCACTATGAGGAGGTGCAGCCTCCTTCCGGTACATGGACGGACGGCAGAGGCATCGGATCGGCGATCGCCGCGGGTTACAAGAAGCCCGGCGAAGAAGTAAGCGCGCTGCTGCACATCATCGAATCGGAGAAGGCGAAAGGGATCGAAGCTCGTACGATCCGGTACAAGCTGACGGAACGCGACCGGCAGGGGCAATTGATCCGGGGCGTGGCCGAGCATACGGAGCACATGGATCTGGAGCTTGCCTATTCCAACTTTTCCTCGAAGCTGCCCGATCGTGAAGGAACCTACTATCTCCTGACGGTCGAGATTATGGATGGCAACGCAGTGGAGGATACGGTGTTATCGCTGCTTACAGTTCCGGTGCAGAAGGTGGAAGCAGTGTTAACGCTGGATCAGACGACGTATTTCCGCAGCGCCAAGCCAGTCCTTACGATGTTGAACACCGGCCCGGCCCCCCTGTTTTTCGGACTGGACTACAAGTTCGAACGCAAGGAGGGAGACGACTGGACCGTTGTCCCGACGGGCAAAAACATCGGCGTGGAGGCTATCGGTTATGAACTGACCGAGGGTGGCGAATGGGAGCAGACGATCGAGTTCAAATATATACCGCCCGGTCAATACCGGATCGGCAAAACCGTTAATGGCCAAGGGACGTCGATTGAAAAGACGGTGTTTGCCGAGTTTGCGGTGCGGTAGGGGGGATGTATAAAGCAAAGAGATCGCGGAACCTAGAGGTTCCGCTCGTTTTATATAACTTGACAGGAATATAACCGAAAAGTAATATAATTTTATGAACAAAGACAAACTTTTCGAAGTGCTGGCCGAGCCCAACCGGAGGCGTATGCTCGACTATTTGCGGGTTCGGGAGCGATCGGTCGGGGAACTGGTCGCGTTATCGTCATTGAGCCAGCCCGGGGTGTCGAAGCATCTGCGCATTTTACGGGAAGCCAATCTGGTGAGCGTACGTAAAGAAGCACAGAATCACTTGTATCGACTGAATGCCGGACCTTTGCAGGAGATCGCGGATTGGTTCGAGCCGTACCGGCAATTTTGGTCGTCCAAGCTGGATGATTTGGAGAAGGCGCTTGATGAAGAGCAGGAGTAACCGTGCATATTACTAGCGAACAAAAAGGAGGAACCCGATGTTAGCCGTTGTGGAGCAAGTTCCGGGCGGATATAGAGCCCGTTTCGAACGTCGATTGAAGCATCCCGTCGAGAAAGTATGGTCGTACTTGACCGAGAACGACAAGCTGGCGAAATGGTTCGCCGAGTTGTCGGTCGACGATCTCCGGGAAGGGGGCGTGATCAAGTTTGACATGCAGGACGGTACGTTTGAGGAGCTTCGGATTATCGAACTGAAACCGTATTCGGTGCTCGAATATATGTGGGGCGAGGACCAGGTCCGTTTCGAGCTGTACCCGGAGGCCGAGGGATGCCGTCTCGTGTTGATTGAGCGGATTCATAAGCTTACCGATCATTCTCCGAAAGATCTCGCCGGCTGGCATGTTTGCCTGGATGCCATTATCGCTTTGCTGGACGGAGGAGAGATAGAATCGCGCGAGGATGAATGGAAAGGGTGGTACGAGAAATATTCAGCGCTGCTGGCCCAGTTTCCCAAAAACTAGTCATGGTGAAATCCGCTCAGGATCTCCATCATTTGGCGGTTTTCATTGAAAGAAAAGACAACACGATTCAACGAGCGGCTGGAGCCCGGTACCCATTCCCTCCCACGCACAAACGTTTGGGTTTGCACGTAAAAGGATTGTCAGGAGTTTTTACCTTACGGTTTTTCATTGCACAAATGGTCAAAAAATCGAACGGAATGTATATGGCATCCTGCGAAACGCTGGATTATGATGATAACGCAAGCGATCGGATAAGGATAAAGGAAAGGCGGAGAACGCATGAAAACATTTGAAACGGCAGCGGCACGATTGCTCTCCGGCGACAATCCGGACAGCGGGAGAGTCGTACCTGCCAACTGTAACCGATCCGGGCGGACCACGATGGAGCTTGGACGCGGATGAAGACGAACATCTTGCTAATTACGGTCGACCAGATGCGTTACGACTGTCTGAGCACGCTCGGACATCCGGTCGTGGAGACGCCGAATCTGGACAAGCTTGCCCGCGGCGGGGTTTTGTTCGCGAACGCTTACTCGGCGACGCCGACCTGCATACCGGCCCGTGCTGCGATCTTCACCGGCATGAGCCAGCGGTCTCATGGAAGAGTCGGCTACCGGGAAAAGGTGCCTTGGGATTATCCTCATACACTGCCCGGCGAGCTGGCGAAAGCCGGTTACCATACTCAATGCGTCGGCAAAATGCACGTTTATCCGGCCCGCAATTTGTGCGGCTTCCATAACGTCGTGCTGCACGACGGCTACCTGCACTACAGCCGCAGCAACAGCGGGATGCCGATGACGAGCCATTATGACGAGAACGACGACTACTTGCACTGGCTGCGCCAGACGGCGGGAGCCGAAGCGGATTTGACGGACCTCGGTCTCGACTGCAACGCCTCGACGGTCACCCGACCCTGGCATCTGGAGGAGCGGCTGCACCCGACGAATTGGACGGTCACGCAATCGATCGATTTTTTGCGCAGAAGAGATCCGCTCAAGCCGTTTTTCTTATGGACCTCGTTCGTCCGTCCGCATCCGCCGTTCGATCCGCCGCAAGCCTACTTCGATATGTACCGCGATCTGGAGATGCCGGAGCCTCCGGTAGGCGATTGGGTCGATGTCGAAGCGGCGGCGCGTTGCGGAACCGATCCGACGGGGCTGTCGGGTATATTGCCTAAGCGGCGGCTGAACCGGGCGAGAGCGGGCTATTATGCCTTGATCACCCATCTGGACGATCAAATTGGTCGGCTGCTGAACGCTTTGCAGGAATACGGTCTCTACGGAAATACGCTGGTCGTATTCGCTTCGGATCATGGCGAGATGCTCGGCGATCATTATTATTTCCGCAAAGCGCTGCCTTATGAAGGAAGTGCCAAAGTGCCGTTGATCGTCTGTGATCCGGGAGGCCGCCTGGGTCTGCAAAGCGGGAACCGTATCGGCCATGTAGTCGAGCTGCGCGACCTGATGCCTACGCTGCTTGATGCTGCAGGCGTCCCGATTCCGGAACCGGTCGAAGGGAAGAGCGTCATGCCGTTGTGCCGCGGAGATGAGACGGCTTGGCGCGAGTATATCCATGGGGAGCACGCTTACGGGCAATTGTCGCATCACTACGTGACGGACGGCGTCTCCAAATACGTATGGTACTCCCAGAGCGGTGAGGAACAGCTGTTTGACTTGAAGGACGACCCGCAGGAACGGGTTAACTTGGCGGGTCAAGCGTCATCGCAAAACAAGCTAAGTCTGTGGAGAAATCGTCTCGTCCGGGAATTGGAGGGGCGGGAAGAGGGCTACGTGCAGGATGGGACGCTTATAGCGGGACAGTCGCCTCGCTCTTGCCTGGATCACCTGACTGCGGGCTTGTAAACGAAAAAAGCCAGGCTGCCTCCAACATCACTTTGCGATGCTTGGAACCCCGCCAAACCGAACTTTTTTGAGAAGAAGGACCTCACTCTCCACCTGACCGTGGAATTTGAGGTCCTTTCGTTTGCAAAAGGGGAATGTTCCCATGTCATGCGATGCTTTTGGGCAACCTTTTGGCGTCGTAGCTGTGAATTATCCGGGACTCCGGGAAAACTTCTCGCGGAACTGGCCGGGTGTCAGCTCGGTGCTTTTCTTGAACAGCCGGATCAGGTAAGACGGCTGGTATCTCAGCGCTTCGGCGATATCGTTGACCTTCATATCCGTCGTCAGAAGCAGTTCTTTGCACTTCTCGATCCGCAATCCGGTCAAGTAATCGATAAAATTAACGCCCGTCACTTGCTTGAAGCTGCGGCTCAGCTTGAACGAACTGATCCCGTACCGGCTGGCGTACAGATCGAGGGAGACGTCGGTCAGCAAGTCACGGTGCAGCTCCTCCACGACCCGATCGACGATCGTTCTCGTCTCCGAATCGAAGGAGGAGGTCGCCGAACGAATGAACGGTTCGATGACGGAAACGGAAAACCAGCGGATCATCTCGTCCGGATTGCGGATCTTCATCAAATCCTCGTACAGATGGGCGCCGCCGTACACACTGTCGGGGTTCATCCCGGCGCGGAATACGGCGTCATACACGCTTCCGAGCAGCTTGAGCATCGCCTGCTGGACATGCATCTGAGTACCGGCCTTGCTGCGGATCGCTTCGACGAACCTTTGAACGCCGTCAGCCGCTTCCTCGCTAAGCCCCATGCGCATCGATTGAATAATGTCCTTCTCCAGCTCAAGCGGAAAGTCTATAGGGCCCATATCGGGCAGCATATCTTCCACGTCCAATAGGTCGATCGGCTCGTTCGGATCGCGTCTGCGCAGCGTTTTGGAAGTCTCGTTCAGCAGTCCGGGCAAGGCGAGCGCCGAATCCGTCAGCTTGCCGACGGCGATCGCTACGTTCACCTTCAACAATCCGCTCAAGGCGGAGGCGATATCGGCCGACAATGCAAGCAGCGTTTCTTTGGCCTTCGGCGCCGGTACCGAATTGTCGATCGCGAGCAGGACGCCGACGGTCGAATTCTGAAAGTTGATCGCATGCGCATGAACGGCCGCGGTCCGGCACAGCTCCTGCATGATGTTGGCGGCCGCATAATCGATCAGCTGCTCGTCCCGGTCGGAAAACTTCGCATCCGGCGTTCCTTTCCCGTACAAGCCGGCTACCAGAAATGCAAACCGGGTTCCTTCCACGTTCCACTCGTACTGCCGCAGCTTCTCGATCACTTCTTGATCGGAAAACGGCATGATTCTCCCTTGCAAAAACTGCAGCAAATACCCTTCCCTGAGCGACGGCAGCGATTGCTGCAACCGTCCTTGCAGCAGCTCGCTCTCGTCCAATTGCAACTTCCATTGGCGTTCGATATATGCTATCTCGTTCATCCGGTCGCTGCCGGTTTCTTTGGCCGAATGAAACAAACCGACCAGTCGCTGAATCGGGTTATAGATCCGTTTGGACGCAAACCACGACAACAGCAGCGCCAGTGCAAGGCCGAACGCGCTGACCGCAACGATCATGCGGGACATGTCGTTCACCGGGGCGGTGATCCGATCGAGAGGGGTGGCCGAGACATAGATCCAGTCTTTGCCGAGCCTGGAGAGATGACCGTACGAGACGGAATAGCTCGTATCCTTCCATTTATACACAAAAGTATCCTGGGACGCTTCCATAGCAAGAATCCGCTTGGTCAGCGTCTCCCGCAGTCCGGTATCGCCGTGGTCATGAGCCGACAGAATCGAGCCGTCCGGATTCATCAAGAATGCGTTTCCATCTGCGGCAGCAAGCGGGCTGACCAATTGATCCAGCGCCCCCTGGTTCAAATAAATCAGAAACGCTCCGAATGGCTGGTCGCTGAACGTCGGATACAGCTTGGTTACTACGCCTTTGTACGACGAATGGTTCAGATCGAGCTTGGCCAGGCTGTCCGTCCAATAGATTTTGCGGTCCGTATCGAGCAGCGCTTGAAAAGCGCGGATGCTGTCTTCTCCCTGCAGCGTACGTACGCCCCAATGGTCGCTGATTACCTTGCCGGAGTCTTTCAAATAAAACGCAACGTCGAAAATTAACGGATTGCTGTCTTTCATCAGAGCGAGAGAGAGGTATAGATCTTTCGTTTTCTGAAACTGCTCTGCGAAGTTCAACGAAGCGAGCGATTCGTCAAATTCGGGATTAAACGCAAGCTGGGCGGAGAACAGCTCCAGACGGGACAAATATTCGTCGGTTTGCCGGATGGATTGATTCAACTGCTCCTGGTGCGCTTGATTCAGCTCGCGTACGATAGGTTCGGCGCCAAAATTATAGATGCCGATTCCGATGAGCAAGGCCGGAAGACAAGTGATGGCGAGGACAAGCACAAGACTTTTCCAATAAAACGAACCTTTGCGATGTTCCGTTTTTTTCATGATGCCGGTCCCTTTCCGCCGAAAATGGTTGCCGCGTTCTTCCGGGCGAAGAACGACGATGCCTTTCCTATTTTACCTAATCGGATAGCCGAGTTCAACGGTTTGCAAAACAATACTATCGCCGGAAATCCGCATAGGATCAACGCTTTTCGCTTACAAGATGTTATTATTGCTGGAAATGGTCTGCAGGATATAGGATGGACCCAAGCAGAAGACGGAGGAGAGCCGCTCCGGTTAAGGCCGACAGTCTGAGAAGGCTTCGTTCGGAATAAAGAACACCGTCCGGCCGATTCGAACGGCACTAACCATTCTAACACAAGAAAGAAACGGGGGATACTTGCATTGAAAGCCAACACGAGCGCTCCACCAACCACCACTCGGGCCATACCGTCCGACAAAACTTCGAAGCTGCGCCGCCTGGCTTCTGATCTGGCCAGAGACAAATATTTGTATTTGCTCGCGCTGCCTGGACTGCTGTATTTTATTATTTTCAAATACGTGCCGATCGGCGGACTGATCATCGCGTTCCAAGACTACTCGCCTTACTTCGGCATTTTGAAGAGCGAATGGGTGGGGCTGGAGCATTTCGAACGTTTTTTCTCCAATGACGATTTCGGGATGCTGCTGCGCAATACGATGATGATCAGCTTGATGAACATCGTGTTTTTCTTCCCGCTGCCGATTCTGCTGTCTCTGATGCTGAACGAGCTGCGAAGCATGGCGTATAAGCGGATCGTCCAGACCGTCGTCTACATTCCGCATTTTCTGTCTTGGGTGCTCATATCCGGGCTGACGTACTTAATGTTGTCGCAATCCGAAGGGCTGGTCAACAAAATTATCCACGAATTCGGGGGAGAGCGAATCGGCTTTTTGACCGATCCCGACATGTTCTGGGGACTGCTGACCGTACAGGTGATGTGGAAAGAAGCGGGCTGGGGGACGATCATTTTCCTCGCGGCGATCGCAGGCGTCGATCCGCAGCTGTACGAAGCGGCCGTCGTCGACGGAGCCGGGCGGTTCCGCAAAATGTGGCATATTACACTGCCGGCCATTCGCAACGTAATCGTCATCTTGTTTATTTTGAGACTCGGCTCCGTTATGGATGTCGGCTTTGAGCAAGTATACCTGATGATGAACGGAGCTGTATCCAACGTGGCGGACGTATTCGATACGTATGTGTATCGCAACGGCGTGCAGCAAGGCCAATTCAGTTACAGCACGGCCATCGGTCTGTTCAAATCGATCGTAGGCATCGTTCTCGTCGTCGCCGCCAACAAGCTGGCCAAACGATTCGGCGAAGAGGGCGTTTATTAAACCGTATCCGCAGGAGGGAGAAATCATATGCGCAGAAGCTGGGGAGACCGGTTATTCGAAACAGGCAACGCTGCGGTACTTGCGATTGTCAGCCTGGCCTCGATCTTTCCGATTTATTATACATTCGTCTTATCTTTCACCGATCCGGCGGAATATTATCAGAAACCGCTCATTTTATTTCCGGAAAACTGGACGCTCGACGCATACCGTTATTTAATGTCGACGGACACGTTTTTGAACGCGATCGGCAACAGCGCATTTCTGGCGACAGTTGGAACCGCATTCAGTCTGATCGTCACCTCGGGTCTGGCTTATGCGATATCGCGCAAAAGACTCCGGTTCCGCCGCGTCATCATGTTCGGCGTGCTGTTCACGATGCTGTTTCAGCCGGGACTGATCCCTTCGTATCTGATCGTCCGTCAGGTCGGGCTGATCGACAGCATCTGGTCGTTGATTGTCCCGGCTTTAACCGGCGGGTGGTTCGTGCTGCTGATGAAAGGTTTTTTCGACAGCATCCCGGACAGCCTGGAGGAGGCGGCGCGCATCGACGGCGCTAATGAGATCGGGATCTGGTTCCGCATCATTTTACCGTTGTCGCTTCCCGCGATGGTCGCGTTCGGCCTGTTCTTTGCGGTGGGCTACTGGAACACGTTTTTCTCGGCGATTATGTTTATCAACGATCAGCGCAAATGGCCGCTTCAAGTCATCCTGCAAAATATGCTCGTCGATCCGAGCACGTCCAATGCAAGCGTAGCCGACTTCCGGACGAGCCAGAAGATGCCGACAGAAACGCTGAAGATGGCCGCTGTCGTGATTGCTACCGTACCGATCATGCTGGTGTATCCGTTCTTGCAGAAGCACTTTGCCAAAGGAGCAATGGTGGGGTCTGTAAAAGAATGATCACATATCCGTTTTTGTTGTACACTATCATTAATAGGAGGTCACCGAGATGAACAAAAGAAAAAAAGGCTGGCAAGCGGCAGGCGCCGTCTTGCTGGGCACATCGCTCGTCGTATCGGCTTGCGGCGGCACCGGCTCGTCCGGAAGTACGGACGGCGGAGCCAAGGGAACGAGTCCGGAAGGCGGCAAAACGGAAATTACCGAAATTACAATGAACACGCTCAGCTATGGAACGGAGTTTCCGGACGACAATAACGCGATCGTCAAAGAGTTCGAGAAACGGACGAACACGAAGCTGAAAATCGACTGGGTGCCGGCGACGACGGCCGAGGACAAGTTCAACGTGCTGTATGCGTCGGGCAATTTACCGGACCTGACGTTCGTCGAAGATTTGGATAACCAGCAGATCCGCAATATGATCAAGCAAGGCGTCTTCTGGGACCTGACCCCGTTTATTAAAGATTACAAAAACTTGTCCAATCCCGCGATCAAGGATATGTGGGAAATGTCCAAAATCGGCGGGAAAAACTACTCCGTACCGCGGTTTTATCCGAAACACGGCGGCGGCGTCTTCCCGATGCTGCGCAAGGATTGGCTGGATAAGCTGAACCTGAAAGTGCCGGAAACGATGGATCAGCTGTTCGATACGCTCAAAGCGTTCAAGGACGGCGATCCGGACGGCAACGGCAAAGCGGACACGATCCCGTATTCGGCAAGCGCGGCTTACATGGGCTTTGTCTATAACGTATATAACGATACTCAAGGGGCATGGAAGCTGCGGGACGGCAAGCTGTACCCGATCATTACCGAGGACGCCTCGCGCGACGCTTTGTTGTGGCTGAAAAAAGCGTACGATGCCGGACTGTTCCCGCCCGATTTCGCCATTATGAAGTTCTCGCAAATTAACGATACGCTTCACGCCGGCAAAGCCGGGGGCGCCGGTTATGCGATGAATGCCGCGCTGTCCCGTACGGTGGAGATCAAGAAAGTGGTGCCGGAAGCGAACCTGATCCCGCTTGTATCGCTGGCAGGACCGTCCGGAAGCAAATATACGCCGTCCGGAGCGCCGTTCTACGGACATTTCCTTATCCCGAAAAAAGTATCGGAAGCCAAGGTGAAAAAGATACTGTCGTTCCTCGACTACGGCTATAGTCCGGAAGGCAACGAACTGGCCAACTACGGAGTGAAGGACGTACACTTCAACGAAAAAGACGGGCTTAAAGTGCCGACCGATCAATTCAAAAAAGATAAGGTCGAAGAAGGCTTCCAGTACATCTTCCTGAAGCTGAGCGACGAGCAGGTGCTGGGCGACCCTTCGCTGACGACGAAAGAAATTTACGCGCGGAACCAGAGCATTTTGGACGAGCGCAAAAAAATTATCGTCCCGAACCCGGCCTTCGGACTCGTCTCGGAATCGAACACGAAGCTGATGCCGGATCTGAAGAAAAAAGTCGACGATATGCGCGTCAAAGTCATTCTTGGCCAGGAGTCGATGCAGGCTTACGACGATTTCATCAAGAAACTGAAGGAAGACCCGAACTTGAAAAAGATCGAGAAAGAAATGAACGATGCATACGCCGAAAAAGCTGCCGCAGCAAAATAACGTTCTCGGAGCAACCTGTTATACGATTTCAGCCGTCCGGCAAGTCTGGACGGTTTTTCTATATGCTCTCAAGTGCAAGGGCAGTTATTCGGCTATGAAGTCCAAATAAATAGGGCATGTCGGGGTATCAAAATGTACAGTTCGGTCGGAAAAAGGGGGGGGCAGCGGATTTAGCGTTGACGATCCAGGGGATGCAGAGATAGACTTTTCTTAAGTGTAGACTGAACGTTAGATGTAATGAAAAGGGGGAGCCCTTAATGGATTCGCCACATATACCGTCCATCCGGATCGATAACCGGCATGCAGGTGGAAATATTCAGGTTTTGTCTGTTGAAGAAAAGCGCGTCGTACTGAAGCAGGAAATGAGAGACACGTTCGGCTGGTGGTTTTACTGGAATTTTGCTGCTCTGGCCGCAAATCCGAAGACGGTAACGTTTGCATTTGCCGATGGGGAAGTGATCGGACCATGGGGGCCTGCCGTCAGCGAGGACGGGGTTCATTGGCGATGGCTTGGAGCGGCTTCGCTTTTGTCCAGGAACGAATTTAGTTACACGTTCCGGCATGCCGGCGAGAGGGTCTACTTCTGTTTCTGTATTCCTTACCAGCTGCACCATTTCGAACGATATTACGCGCGCATTGGCGGGCATCGGAACGTGAAACGGGAGTTGTTGACCGAATCCGAGCTGTTGAAGCCTGTTCCATTGCTAACGTTGGGCAATCGTATGACGAATCGCCATATGTTCTTCACAGCCAGACATCATGCCTGCGAATCGACTCCGTTGTATGTGCTTGAAGGCTTGATCGAAGCTCTTCTAACAGCCGAATCTTCCCCCGTCCTGGAACGTTATCTGGTTCATTTTATTCCATTCATCGATATCGATGGGGTGGAGAACGGAGATCAAGGCAAGTCTCGCTTGCCGCACGATCATAACCGCGACTATACGGATACCCCGATTTACCGCTCGACCGCAGCGCTGATGAACTATGCCAAAGGAGTTCAGCCAGAGATCGCGATCGATTTCCATGGTCCGTTCAAATGGGGGGATCGGAATGACGTCCCTTTTTTCGTCAATCGCCATAGTCCGTTGAAAGAGGAGGTAAACAACCTGAGCGGGAAACTGGAGAAAATTAGCGGAGCCCGCAGCGAAGCGGATGCGATTCGACATAAATCCATCGATAATCTGAGTATGGGAGAAGACTGGAATCAGCCTAATCCGGCAACCTGTGCCAGCTTTTTCGAGAGATCCGGCGCCCGGCTTGCATGCAGCTTTGAATTCCCTTATTTCGGAAGCACCGATGCGGCTCCGATTACTGCGGATAACAGCAGACGGTTTGGTCACGATTTCGCCCGGGCTATGGAACAGTATGTTGAGACCATCGATTAAACCGTACTTCCGATTTTGCCAAGGTGTTACATAACCAAGCCGGTACCCTCAAATAATTAGGAATGAAGAAGGAGCCTCGAATCGACCCGATTCAGGCTTTTTCGCGTAAATCCACCCTTGAACGAAAAACGTTCCGAATAAAACCAAGTTTTCCTATCATATTCTCAAATAAAAAAGCAAGGTGTGGTGCTGACTGAGAAGGGACAGAAAGAATGAAATCGTAGTATACGTAATTAGAGGCTCTACGCTGAAAAAATTCGTCATGTTGGATATACTCGTAGGCTCCGGGATATTTTATGTAGTTAAATTTATATTCGCAAACGTCCTGGTCGCATCAGCAAGCAGTTTTCTCGGGACGGAAGGGATTAAACGGGTTCCGAAGTTTTTTAGGAGATCGTAATAGAGCGGACGGTTGGACCGGCAGCTCTCCGTTTCAATCTGCTTGACGGTCGGCGAAGGCGGCGCGAACGGATGGGTAAGCCCGGGAAGCTTTGCGGATTCAGCGGCTGACGCGATTTTTTTGGAATTGAACTTTAGGCGAACGGCCGGATATGCTACCATAAAGAGCAAAGGAATCCGTTGGAGGGAAAAACGTTGGCGGAACAGCTGCACATCCGAAGCTTTATTGGCACACACGGGAAAGAGTGGGGCGATCCGGACTTTTTTCGGCATGCCAGTCTGGAGATTACGAACATCCTGGACGGCGCCGGCACGTTTCAATACGGAAACGAAACGATACCGGTAAGCGCCGGGCAGACGGTGCTGATTCCGTCGAACGTATCCCATTCGTTTCAAGCCGTCACGCCGATCCGGTTCGGCGTGATCTTGGCCGACGGATTGCCGGAGGAGACGAGGCAGCTGTTCGGCCGGCTGATCCGGGGTGAAGCTCCGTCCGTCATTACATTCTCGCAGTTCAATCAGGAGCAGTTCGAGATCTTGTTCAGACAATGGCTGCGTGTCATGGCATCGCCCCTGAAGGAGCCGGAGCGGAACCGGCTGGCCTGGCTGACCGTGCTGCTGCTGTTCATCACCGAGCATTCCCAGGCTGACCGGCAGGCCGTATCGATCGCACATATTGCGGACCATATCCGGGAGCATCTGCACAGCGGCCTTTCGATCGCCGACATGGCCGGGATGGCCGGACTTTCCGAGGAAGGATTCCGCAAGCGGTTCTACAAAGTGTACGGCATGTCGCCCAAGCAGTTCCAGCAGCAGTGCCGACTGACGGAGGCCAAATGGCAGCTCAGCTCGACGGAGAAAGATATGCAGGCGATCGCCGAGTCGATCGGCTTCACGCAGCTGCATTCGTTCTCCGCCTGGTTCAAAAAGCTGGAAGGGCACTCGCCCTCGGATTGGCGCAGAAATCAACGGTTGTTCCATCAGTAGCTATCGATGAAAAGGAGCCAAGCCCTCGGAAGAAGGGGCTGGCTCCTTTGTCATTGCGCCGGTAATCCGGCATCTCTCGAGATACAGGCGGCGAACCATCGTCCAAGGCAATATCAGTTGTTGATCGAAGCAGCAGCATGACCGCTTCGTTCCATGTAGCGGTATTCCGAGGGGGTCATACCGGTTTTTTGTTGAAACAGGTGGCAGAAATATTGAGTCGAGGAATAGCCGACATCGCCGGCGATCCGTTCGATCGACAGGCTGCTCGTTCGCAGCAAATCCTTGGCTACTTCCACCCGTGTATGCATCAGTTTATGTTTAAACGACGTATTGAAATGTTTTTTGAGCAGTCGGTGCGTCTGCTTCGTGCTCAAGTTCAGCGTATCGGCCAGCATCTCCAGCGTCAAATCTTTGTGACAGTTGGAGAAAAACGAATCAATTAAATACGACCATTGATCGTACTTGTCTTTGCACGGTATCGCATACGCCCGGTCCGCCGGGTGTTCCGTCTGAATGCCTCTTACCAGCTCGACGATCATCTGGGCGAACAAGCTGAGCACTTTCGTGTAGGAGCCTACCGCGGGATTTTCCATTTCTGTCCGCGCCTCCGCCAATAGGCGAAACATGGTTCGATTCCGGATCGGATCGGTCAGCTGACAATAAGTGAGCCGGGACAACGCCGCCTTGATCTGTTCGGCTTCCTCCTTCGGAAAGCCGGGGTCCGCGGACAGAACGTCCTGAAACGTGAAGCGAAACGTAGAACGCTCTCCGGGCAACACCGGGTCCGGCTCGAACGAATGGAAGATATGTTGGCCGATGATATGGATGGAACCGGTTTCAAGATGCTGCTCGCGGTCTTCCAAGACGAGTGTACCGATGCCGGAATCGATGAATTGCAGCTCGATCGCCGCGTGATTGTGCTTTTTGTTGCGGACAATCGTCATCGGATAAATGTTGTTGTCGAGCAAAATATCGAACAGCAGCGGGCCGAAACGGACTTTAATGTTGAGCTGACCCCAGGCTACAGGAACGGAGCGATTTTCCGAATTCATCAACAGGTTCCCTCCTTGTGCGATTCCGTATGAGGTACAAGTTAATCCACATTGTATCACGACAAGAGAGCAAGACGTCAACAGTCTGTATGCGGAAGTGGAAATGGTGCAAGGACACGATTCAATCTTTCTGAGACTCTATGAACATAGGTATCGAACTTTTTTCCGCCGCAAGCCAATCGGTATTCTCTTCATATTCACATGTCCTCAAGTTCTTGTCATCTAATTAATTTAGAATAACTTGAGGACTTTTTCGATTTTACAGGAAATTTCCACGATCATTTCTTTTTATCGTATCTTGAAGTCGCACCGGCAAACGCTGCATACGGCAGCGGGCCCGGGAGGCGCGCTCACTCATACTTCGGCCGGTACTGCATGGGCGATACGCCGGTCCATCGGCGGAACTGGCAGGAAAAGTGGCTGAGCGAATGAAAGCCGAGCTCCAGGGCAATGCCCTCGATCGGAAGGTTGGTCGTCACCAGCAGCCGTTTTGCCCGGTTCAGGATCAACTCGCTGACGTAGCGGCGAGGCGAGACGCCGTATACTTTGGTGAACAGCTTCGAACATCGGCTGCGGCTTAAGTGCAAGTCTCGGGCGATCCGGGCGACGGATTCGTCGGAATCGGCCGTTACCATCCGCCGAAGCCGTTCTTCGATCGCATGAGCCGTTTCGATTTCCATAAAAGAAGCGACGGAAGGCCGGGCTTTCCCGCCGGGCGCTTGAGTAGCGGCGCATTGTGCAGTTAACGAAGTGACTATCAATAAAATCGCGGCTTGCAGTTCAAGCTTGCGCAGCGGAGCGATATCCAGAGCTACGAGTTTGTCGGACGGGTCGGACGAAGGGCCGTCCGTCAGGCTCAGCGCCATCAGTCGCTCAACGCGCGTAACGATTTCCGCCAGTCCGCCCGCAACCGCATCGGCACCACCCAGCAGAAAGCAGTCGGCGGCGTTGAGCTGCCTGCGCAAGTCAGGATCGTCCACATCAAAGTGGATGTTCAAAAACGAATACGGCTCATCAGCGAGGTTCTCCAGCCGATGGCGCACGCCCGCTTTCAGCAGCATCCAATCTCCCGCGCGCATCTTCCGTTCGCCTACTCCCACAAACTGCACGACTTCACCGCTGAAGCAGTATAATATTTCAAACAAATGATGATGATGCAGCGGATACGACCAACCCGGCGGCTTGACGAAAAATCCGCAGCCCTTGATTTGCAGTGTGCTGGTCATATTTGGAAAGATCACCTCGATATCCATCCGCTTCCTCCGTTCGACTCGACTGCAGACAGTCCCTTCAGTTGTGCAGCAGGCCATGCATTTTTCTTTTTTTCATTTTATCATATTTAGAACATCCTTAATGGTAATGGCACAAATGCTAAAAAAAACAAACGCTTTGCGCATGGTCCCGGGCGCAAATCCGGCTTATGATGGAGGCAACCGCCACCTGGAACAAGCTGTCGCCGTATCCGGAAAAGCAAGCCGGCAACGGGCGGGCGTTGGCGTGCCGGACGATTGCACGCTGCTCCGTCGGAGCAATCAAGGCAATCTGCGCCGGGAAGAATCACAGCGGAGCAGATGGGCTCTATCGATCGACTGACGTTTCGTAGGCGCCTGCCCGGCCGATGTTGTTCGCAGGACAAGCCATTAGATGGGGGGGCGCAAACATGGCGAGAAAGGACGGAGAAGAGCGTTATGACGTTTCTGTAGGCAAAAAAGCGGACTATTTGGGTTTAAGGGAAAACCGCTGCGGATTATTTCAGGTTCGATTCATTATTACCGCAGTGTCCGGTCTGACCTTCCAGCCATCGGCGTGAAGGGTTGTAATCTTCTTTTGAAATCTATTTCAATCTGAAATTAAAAGCAATACTGAAAACGATTACATTTTGAGAGTGCTTTTAAACCAAATAACGAAATGGGTGTCATTATGTTGAAACCATCGATAGCGATCGGAGCGGCGGGACTGCTGCTCGTACTTGCAGCCTGCTCCGGAGCGGGCACGCCGGATACCGGCAAAGGGACGGAGGAGGGGGCTCCTGCCCAGCCCGAGAAAAAAGAAGCGATCACGCTTCACTTTTACAACGTCGGTGGCAATTTCGACGCCGAAGGCTACTTCGAAGAAAAGTTCGGCAAAGCGATCAAGGCGAAATTCCCACACGTTACTCCGGTAATGATTCCTACCACGAGCGGATCGCTCGACAAGATGATCGCGTCGAACCAGCCGATCGACGTCATTTTCGGCTCGGTCGGCCTCGTCTACAACAGCATCTTTTTGAACGAAATGCAATACGATATCGAACCGCTCGTCAAAAAATACAAGACGGACTTAAGCCGCTTCGAGCCTCAGGCGCTCGAGATGATCCGGCAAATGAGCGGCGGCAAGCTGTACGCGCTGCCTTTCGACTCCGCAGCGTCTGTCATTTACTACAACAAAAACTTGTTCGACAAGTTCGGTGTCGACTACCCGAAGGACGGCATCACCTGGGACGAGCTGTACAACTTGTCGGTCAAGCTGACGCGCAACGAAGACGGCGTCCAATATTACGGCTTCACGATTTCACCGAATCATTACTTTTGGCGCAACCAAATGTCGCTCAACTTCGTCGATCCGAAAACGCTGCAAGTGTCGCTGACGAACGACAACGTCAAAAGCCTCATGGACAACATCGCCCGCTTTTATCAAATTCCCGGCTTCAATCCGGATAAGGCAAAAATGGATAGTTTGACCAAAATGTTTTTCCGGGATCAAGTGTCGGCGATGTGGACGCCGGTTGCCGGTCTGCACGTCGAGAAAGATCTGGCCCCGCTCAATTGGGATATCGTCTCGTACCCGACGATGAACGGCTTCGGGCCACAGCCTTATCCGGTCTTCGCGTTCCTGAACGTCGGCAGCAAACACAAGGACGACGCGTACCAGGTGATGGACTTTTTATCCACCGAGGAGTTTCTGACGGAGAAGGCGAAGGCGGCGACGTTCATCCCGGCGCTGAGCAGCGATAACATTCCGAAAGTATTCGGCCAGGACGCGCCGCTGTACAAAGGGCGCAATATCGCCGCGATCCCGCTGAAAAATATGGCGAAGCCGTCTCCCCAGAGCAAATATTACTCGGTGGCCGGGGCGCATCTAACGAACGCCTTGCGCGGCATTTTGTACGAGGGCAAAGACGTCAATACGGCGCTGCGGGATGCCGAGGAAGCGGTCAAGAAGGCGATCGAGGCTGATAAAAACAAGTAGCTGCGGAGGCCGAAGGCCGTGGAAGCGGTTTGAACGAGGCGGAGTATACACGCCGCTGCTGCGGCGGTCGGCCGGTGAAAGGCGCATGAAACCGACTTATAAAAACGGCATACAAAATCCAATTGAAGCGGGAGGCGGCACACTTGATGGAACGGCGAGAAATGGATGAAATACAAGAAGATAAAGGTTTGGATGCCGGCGGCAAGCCGACCTTGCTCACAAGAAGGGCGATGCTGTCGTCGCTGGGTCTGGCTGGGACAGTTTTGGCCGCGGGCAGCGTGATCGGAGGAACGATTGGTACGTCGTTCGCGGCCGGGGGACCGGTGAGCGGGGAAGTATACGGCCGCAAAGGGCCGCCCGATTTTTTGATGGTGGATCCTGATTTAGAGAGCATCGCTGATATGCTTTCTATTGCAGATCCACAAAACGGCAGCCGAGTATTTGTAAAATCGTACCACGCCGGATTAAACAAAGGTGGCGGACACTTTGTTTATGACTCAACAAAAGCATCTGTAAATGATGGTGGTGTCGTGTTAAATGGATGGGTACGTCAATTGGAAAATAATGTGTTAAATCCGCTCATGTTTGGAGCGCATGGCGATTTAGTATTCACGATTCCAGAGGTGCTTGATTATGCATCCGGGCATGATGATACTCAAGCATTTAAAGACATGCTAAATATGAACAAGTATGTAATCCATACCAATATCAGCAAAGCAATTTCATCACAAGTATATAGCAAGTATACATTTGAAATACCGCACGGCTCTTATTACATCACAGACACACTGCCGATTAGAACGAATACAAAAATTGAGGGGAACAATTCAACATTATTTTTTGACCCGCCAACAGCTATCGATATGTTTAGTACGCCACGCGACGAAATGGCAGCGGCTTATCAGTTGAGTACAGGTTGGAATACACAAACCATTTCTATGGTTGAAATTTCAAATTTGGTACTTCTTGGAAACGTAACACGAACATCGACTGTTCACGCACAAAAATGTATCGATGGTGCGAATGCGTACAAGTGGCGACTAGAGAATTTGCTTATTGAACGATTTCATATCGGTATTTCGCTTTACGGGCTTGATACGTCAGCTTGGACAAATGGAAAACGCATCGGAAATTTCTACGAGAACGTTGTGGACGGTGTAGCCATTCATGAATGCATACAAGGATTCTACAACACATCAAATGCGTTACAAGCTACAAACTTAACAATAGGTGGCGGCACAGTAGTAGATAAACGATATGCAAATAAATTCGACTATCTATTGATAAACACAGGTGCTGGATGTAGCTTTAATGGTTTTAATATTGCCCCGGCATCAGATCAAGGGTCATCCTTAGCTTTGATTTATGATGCTTGTCACGGTTCGTACTATGGCGGAGGTTACTCAGAATGGTTTAATACTTTATTTGAATTGGAAATGCAAAAACGTTTTGACGGATTCAAATTTGATGCAAGTCACTTGTTTAAAAGACCTCAAGATACTTGTGTACGATTTATTGCGGATACTTACAGCACTTACGACCCCGCTACTGGCATTCGCACACCGAGCAGACATTTCGAAAATGGCAGACAACATAACGAATACTTAAATCATACAGGGTTTGAATTTGGTGCGGGGGCAAGCCTAATCACGAACTTCTTTAAATTCTGCCCTCAGTATGATTTTAAGTTTGGCATGTACGGAGCTTACACAGCAAGCCATGATTTAATCTATGATGTGAAACGTTTCGAATCTGTGCATACTGGATTTACTACCAAGTATGGGATTCGCCTAATCAATCCGACACAATCCCAAATTGATATCATTCTTCCGATCAATACTCAATCTGTACAAGCCAAAATCTGTATGCTGTATAGAACTATAGCAGGTTCTTTTGATTATGCTAAATTGAAATCTAACGTATGGGTTAACAATTCTAATGAGCGGATATCGTTGGGCGAGTTGATGTATGATTACGGCAACGACTGGAAAATGGCGGCTTGTGAAGTTACATCGGAACATGCAAGAGAAGGTAACGTCACAATTTCGATCCCCGCAAATTCACAAGTTGAAATTGAGCATATTGGTGCTTACGCAGGCGGTGTGCCCATGATGCCGCAGTATGCTGACTACGAGCCACGAATTAACGCGCTTAACACAGAGTGGATGAATACATCGTCCCTTTCCAATGTGACGGGCGGTACGTTTGCACTAAATGATGTATTTCGAGCCTTATATGATGCTAACGGTACTTTTGCGTCAGATGGATACATAACAGCAGCAGGTAGAACACACACAAGTCGCTATACGATTGCTAGTCAGGCAACGCTAAGTGCGACAGACACGAATGTGATAGATCCATCAACATCATCTGTGATTTCTCGTGTCGGTGTCGGTAGTTATGTTTCACTAACTCAAGGGTCTACTCATACATTTGCGGTTGTTGGTCGTGTATTTGAGAATGGGAGTTACTCTAAAAAGCTAATCGTTTCACATGCTTCCGCTAGTATTACCGCTGGTTCTGT
The DNA here is from genome assembly GCF_058135425.1 of Paenibacillus sp. MAH-35. Taxonomy (NCBI): domain Bacteria; kingdom Bacillati; phylum Bacillota; class Bacilli; order Caryophanales; family Paenibacillaceae; genus Paenibacillus; species Paenibacillus sp. MAH-35. The sequence continues at coordinate 95,891 of NZ_JBYUPU010000007.1, read as the reverse complement.
TTTTGTTCCAGTTGGTTTTATGCAATCACCTGCATTTAGAGATGTAAACGGTTATGCTAGAAGATCAATATCTTATACCAAGACTATTTCTGCAAACTCTATCGCCACGACAGACACAACAATGGATAATGCTTATCTGGGTGCGCCTGTGCAAGTAGCTGCTTCACCGCCACTTGGGGTAAGTTCAAGAGTTTGGGCAGAAGTAATATCTACTGGTAATGTTAGGGTGTATCATCAAAACCTAACCGCCTCTGATATTACGGTGACAAACGCAATATTGTCTTTAAAAATTGTTTAATCGATTTTAAAAGTAAACAAGTTTGGGTAAGGAACACCACCACCAATAAAGCGAGGTACGATCCATGATTATCGACTGCCACAATCATCCGGACTGGTATGGATATAATATCGAACGGTATTTGGACAACATGAGGCAATACAACATCGACAAAACCTGGTTGCTTAGCTGGGAATGCCCGGATGACGAATACAGCCCGACATACAAAAAACAGGTCCCCGACGCATCGCTGACGGACGGTCCGATCTCGTTCCGCCGCTGCGTCCAGTATGCGGAGCAGTATCCGGACAAATTCATTTTAGGCTACGCGCCCGATCCGCGCCGTCCTGATGCGATCGACAAACTCGATCATGCGATCCGGCTGTACGGCGTCCGCGTGTATGGCGAGATCAAGCTGCGCATGATGTACGACAATCCGGACGCGATCCGGCTATTCCGTTTCTGCGGGGAGAAAGGGCTGCCGGTTACGGTACATATCGACTACGAGTTCGCAACAGGGGCGACGTATCCCCGTCCGAACTGGTGGTACGGTGGCGGCATCGACGCCTTCGAGCGTGCTGTCAAGGCTTGTCCGGACACGTATTTCCTCGGTCATGCTCCCGGTTTCTGGGCCCATCTATCCGGCGACGACCAGTACGACAAAGTGGCTTATCCGACAGGAAAAGTACAGCCGGGCGGCAAGGTTAGCGATATGCTGCGCAAATACCGGAACCTGTACTGCGATATATCCGCAGGCTCGGGAGCGAGAGCGTTCAGCCGCGATCCGGAATTCGCGAGAGAGTTTATACTCGAATTTCAGGACCGCATCTTGTACGGCCGCGACTATTTCGATAACGTTCACCAGGAAGTGCTAGGGTCGCTTCATTTGCCGGACGACGTTCTTGCCAAAATATACTCGGGCAACGCCTTGAAGCTCGTTCCGTTATCCTGATTCATACGGTAAACGTCGATCAGGTTAAAGGAGCCGAAGGCGAGATGCCCGGCGAACCAAAGTAGAAGTCGGTACTCTTGAAAGAGATTACCGACTTTTTTTGTATTCAGCTATCGCTTCTGTCGAGCAGGAATCGTTTATTTTAGTCATTATCATTTTCTTGGTCAATTTTTAAGATATTTCCGTTTTTTGCGATTACCTCTACTTCAAATATCAAGCCTTGTGAAAATTTCCTCCTCCTCATCAAAAACAGTTCATTTATCTATATACATCTGGCAAGTTCTAGGTTCCATATAACCTAACACTAGGCAGCGGGGTATCTTATCGGATACATCCTTTAGGGTAATAGCATCGATCTTTCATCGATGCTAGGATGAAACAAGAACAGACGGAATGAAAGGAGAAAATGTATGAGCACTGCAATCGAGACACACGAACTGAAAGGACCCAAAGGCTCCTTGCTTGGCGGAAATTTAAAGGAATACCGGAAGGATCCGCTTCGCTTTTTAACCGAATTACAGAAAACCTATGGCGGGGCCGCCAAGATCCGGTTTGGCCCCCAAACCATGTATGTTCTTTATGATCCGGCACTGTTAAAGGAGCTGTTGATTACCAAGCATGAACACTTTGTTAAGTTGAAAGCATTTCAAGAAGCGAGGCTTTTTGTCGGCGACGGTGTCGCGACGAGTAAAGGAGAAAAGCATAAACGAGTGAGACGCTTGATTCAACCGCACTTTACAAGAGCACACATCCAGACGTATGCCGGGCAAATGGCGGAAATTGTCGAAAGAGAGTTGCGGACATGGTGGTCCAATCAACGACGTGTACTGACAGACGACATATCGAACATCACGTTCGCGATCATTGCCCGGACCCTCTTCAGTCTGGACGGAAATGAACACGCTCGCGCCATTCGGGAGCCGTATGAACTCATCAACAGGATGTGCGCCGAACGGATGCGCTTACTCGTATCCATACCGCTATTCATCTCCACCCCAAAGAACCGGGCGTATAAATCCGCCCTTCAGGCACTGGACCGCGCGGTATACGACATTATTAAACAACGCCGACTCCATCCTGGAACCGGGGAAGGTGATCTGCTGCATGTAATGATGGAGGCGCGGAACGAGAACGGCGAGGGGATGACGGATCAAGAGCTGCGCGATGAGCTGATGATCATGTTTATCGCTGGGCATGAGACCTCGGCTAACGCATTGGCCTGGGCATTCTCTTACATTCTGCAGCAGCCGGAAGTCGAGCGGCAGCTCTATGCAGAGTGGGACCGGGTTCTACAAGGAGCTCCTCCGACGAATGCCACGTATATGCAGCTCACCTATACACAAAATGTACTATGGGAGGCGATGAGGCTGCGTTCTCCCAGCTTTTTTACCGGACGTTCTGCCGTTCGCGATGTCGAGATTGGACCGATCAGGGTTAAGAAGGGGCAATCTGTTCTATTCAGCCCGTATGCCATTCACCAAAATCCGGAATATTTTCCGGACCCCCTAGCTTTTCGACCCGAACGGTTTGAGAACGATTTACTTAAACGCATCCCGCAATTTGCCTATATCCCTTTCGGCGGCGGCCCCCGGGGGTGTATCGGAAATCATTTCGCAATGCTGGAAATGGTCATAGCGTTATGTATGATCGGCCAACGTTACCGTCTACGGCTGGCCCCAGGACATCCGCCAATTGAAATGGAGCCACTGATGACCTTACGCCCTAAGAACGGCATTGAGGTGTTGGTGGACGCCAGATGAGGATGGAAGAATACGAGAAGAAAGTATGATTAACTCAATTAGAACCGATAACCCCCAACATAAGGGGGTTATTTTTGGCTGTTTCGGATCCGCCCGCACTACTTCTGCCTGGCTCTTCCTGAACATTCGAATGCATACTGTTCCTGTATATAGACAACATCCGGGAAAAGATGTCCGTTCAGCTTGTTGTTGCGTATGGCACTCCTCCGCTACACTTGCTTTAAACGTATCGGGAGGTGACGGATCATCGTTCACCGCAGCATCAGAAGCTGATCTGCGCAATATTTCAGCTTAGTTCCGTAAAGCATTCCGAAGGGGTTATCACGAATTCCGCTGAAAAGCAATGTCTGCCATTAGTTGAGCAAAGATCAGGTTGAAAAGGATGAGTCAAATGAACAAGGAACAGTTATCCGAGCATCGGGTACAAATCGGCGGGGAAACGTTGAACTATATGCTGCGGCGTCCGGAAAGCCGCCATATTCATACAGATCCGCAGCTTCTGATTACGATCGGAGCGGATTGGAAGACGCATTTGTGGACAGTGCCTTACCGGGCCACGGCCGACGGTTATCTGGCGAACGGCCACTATGCACTAACCTTCGATATCCCGTGTCACGGGGAGCGCACCGGGCCTTACGGGGAAGGGATCGACGGGTTTCGCGATGCTTGGCTGGCCGGGGACGACCCGTTCGAACGGTTCGTACGGGAAGCGATGGCGGTTATCGACGACTGTATCCGTTTGGGTTTCGCGCGGCCCGGCAACATTGCGGTATGCGGCGCTTCCAGAGGGGCGTACATGGCATTGAGGCTGCTCGCTGCCGACCCGAGAGTCGTTCGGGCGGCGGCATTCGCGCCGGTCACGGACTGGCGGATCTTGAGAGAGTTCGGCCCGATCCGAGATTCCGAAGATGTCGAAGCGCTCAAGCTTCACCGGTACATCGAACGGTTGGCGGGTAAACCGATATTTATGTCGATCGGCAACCGCGACGAGCGAGTGGGCACATGGAGCTGCTGTAAGCTGTATACAGATCTGGTTGAATATAATGTGAAGTGCGGTTACCCCGAATCGCTGGTTGAGTTTTATTGTACCGACGATCCGGATCATACGATGGGCAGTCATTGGTACGACCTGGGAACGAAGTTTTTGTTGCAGAGATAAGCATGAACGTGTGCGTTTAGCGGAGCTGATCATGTGCTGCTCGTAACCAAGCAGCAAGGTCATACAAATCCGGGGCCGTTCGGCCAAGTTTCTGACGGAATGATGACCACGCGCATTGAAGGCGGGAGAGAGGGAGCAAGCGTTATGAAAATTTCTGATGTTCGCACGGTTCTCCTGACGGGACCTTGCACGAACGATCCGTTTTTAAGCGAGTCGCGCCGGCTGCGCAGCGCTGCATTTATTGAGATTGTAACCGATACGGAGCTGGTTGGCGTCGGCGAGACGTACATCGGCTACTTTTTTCCGGAGAGCGTGCCGGCGATCGTCGATTTTTTCAAACCGATCCTGATCGGTCAATCCGTCGATAATATCGACGAGCTGTGGCGGCGGATGTATCATTGCGGCAACTTCTGGTGCAGAGTCGGCATGGGTCTTTCTGTGCTGAACGGGATCGAGGCGGCTCTTTGGGATTTGAAAGGAAAAATGTACGGGCTGCCGGTCTACGAACTGCTTGGTGGCAAAAAGTACAACCGTCTTCCCTGTTATGCGACAGGGGGCCCAAGCAATTACCCGAAAGAGAAGCTGGCGGCAAAACTGGATCATTATTTATCGCTTGGCTTCAACGGAGTGAAGCTGGGCGCGGGCTGTCTCGATACGTCCGGGGGCGGCTGGCAGATGCCGCAATCGAAAAGAGAAACCGCCGAATTTGAGGCAGACAAAATGGAATTCGTCCGCAAACATGTCGGAAGCGGCGTTCAGCTGATGCTTGACGGCCATATGGGCAACAGCCCGACCCGTACATGGGATCTCGATACGGCCGTTACAGTGCTGCAGGCGCTCGAGCCGTACGATCTGCTGTTTTTCGAAGAGCCGTTGCATTATACGGACGCGGCCGGTTATGCCGAGCTGCGCCGGGCTACGACGATTCCGATCGCCGGCGGCGAATGTTTGACCGGAAGCTGTGAATGGAAAATGTTTACCGATCTGAACTGCTTCGATGTCGGACAGCCGGATGCGGCTTTTACCGGCGGTCTCGGCGAATTCATGAAAGTAGCGGCGATGCTGGAAGCAAGCGGACGCAAAATCGCTACCCACGCTTGGGGGGCAGGCGGTTGTCTGATGCAAAACATCCACTGCGGCTTCGCCAGCGGCAATACGCTGATCTTGGAAATTCCGCCCGATTATGCCGGGCTGCACAGCGAGATCGTCCGTGATTCATTCCGGATGGAAGGCGGCTACGTTTTGCCCCCGCAGCAGCCGGGACTAGGCGTCGTGTTAACCGATGCGATCAAGCATAAGTACCCGTTCGTTCCGGGCAGCGGGGAATTTAATTCAGTTCCCGGAAAAAATTTGACGACCTGAAGCCGGCGATCCCGACTTAGTATGCCGCCTCCGCCACCGTGGGACATGCCTTTCGAAGCGGGACCTACAAAAAATAGAACTACTGGACGGTTCGAAAGACAGCTATGATTAGGAAATCGCGGGAGCTTAGAAGGACGGGGGCGGAGACTTTGAACAAAAAGATTGTGCTGGCTGGCGGAACCGGGTTTATCGGGACATATTTCGCAGGGCGTTTTGCGGCTCAAGGTTACGAGGTAAAGATCATTTCGCGGAGACCCGGGCATATTGCGTGGAGCGATCTGGCTGGGATCAAGGAGGCGCTGGAAGGTGCGGAGCTGCTCCTCAATCTGGCGGGCAAATCGGTGGACTGCCGGTATCATTCCAGGAATAAGGAAGAGATCCGAACTTCCCGGACCGAAACCACACGGCTGCTGGGGGAGCTGCTCCTGACATGCGGCAATCCGCCTCCGCTGTGGCTGAATTCCAGTACGGCAACGATATACAGACACGCGGAAGACCGGCCGATGACGGAAGAACACGGGGAGATCGGTACCGGTTTTTCCGTTGATGTCGCGCTGGCCTGGGAGGACGCGTTTTTCTCGTTTTCGCTTCCGAAGACGAGACAGGCGGCGCTGCGGATCGCTATCGTGCTCGGGAAGGACGGCGGAGTCATGCGGCCGTTCCGGAACCTGGTCGCGTTCGGTCTGGGAGGCGCGCTGGGGCCGGGGAATCAAATGTTCAGCTGGGTGCATGTGGAGGATGTGTACCGAATCGTGATGTATATCAAGGACCATCAGGAGCTGGAGGGCGTATTCAACTGTGCTGCTCCGCACCCGGTTCCAAACCGCGAATTCATGCATCAGCTGCGCCGGGCCATGAACAAACGGATGGGTCTGCCTTCCCCGAGATGGTTACTGGAAGCGGGAGCTTTTATCATCCGGACCGAAACGGAGCTCATTCTGAAGAGCCGTTGGGTCATCCCGGAGCGGCTGCAAACGCACGGATTTGTTTTTCGCTATAACCGCATAGAGGAAGCGCTTCAGGATATTTGCACGTAAGCAAGGGTATAGCACGGCCGATGGATGGGCTGAACAGCTGCAATCATTTACCAACTGAAATAACTGGTCAAAAGGGATAGCTAACCGGCTGTCCTTTTTTGCTTTGTTATCACCCAGTCATCGCATCCCCTGGATAGCCAATCGAGAGGGCAGAAGATTTAGAAAGGGATTTGTTGTATTTTACTTCCTGTTAAATATTTACTACCGAACATATGTGCGATAAAATGGAAATGGATTTATTTTAACGTTTGAAGACGTGATTTTGGAAATAGTGTGATGAGCAATGGGGTAACCGTATTCACCGAACATACCTAAAAAGCTGAACGACATAAGCATGATAGAAAATAAGATAGGGATGAGGTATGTATGGAACGGGAACGTTTTGTGCATCTGCATGTGCATAGTGAATACAGTTTGCTGGATGGGGCGGCTCGCATCGAAAATTTGGCCAGCCATGCGGCCGAGCTTGGCATGACGTCGCTTGCGCTAACCGATCACGGCGTCATGTATGGAGCGGTACCATTCTACAAGGCGTGCACGGAGCGGGGAATCAAACCGATCATCGGCTGTGAAGTATACTTTACGGCAGGCTCGATACGCGACAAAGGAAACCGGCAGAATCAGCCGATTTACCATTTAATCCTGCTTGCCAAAAATGAATCGGGCTATCAAAATTTAATGAAACTGGTCTCGATCGCCCATTTGGAGGGCTTTCACTACAAACCGCGTATTGATGCAGAGCGATTGGCGGAATATGCAGAAGGCTTGATTTGCTTAAGCTCCTGCCTCGAGGGGGAGATTTCTCAGCATTTACTTCATGCAAGGCGCGAGGAAGCGAAGCTGGCTGCCGAAAGATATCGGCATATATTCGGTGACGATTTCTTTCTGGAATTGCAGGATCACGGGCTGACCGAGCAAAAGAAAGTGATGCGCGACATGATTGAGTTGAGCAGGGAAGCCGGAATCCCATTAATCGTTACGAACAATGTTCACTACATTGAGGCGTCGGATCAGGCGGTCCAGAATGTGTTGATTTCCATTGGCACCGGAAAGACGGTGGATGCTACTGACAGGCTGCGTTTTTCGACCGATCAAATGTACTTGAAAAGCGGTGAAGAAATGCTCAGGTTGTTCGCTCACGTCCCTGAGGCTTTGGCCAATACGGCCGTTGTGGCTGACCGCTGTAATCTGAAGCTGGAATTCGGCGGCTCGATTTCGCCAGCGTTCCGGCCGATACCAGAAGGGTTAACCGCCGTAGTGTATTTGGCCGATTTGTGTCGGCAGGGGCTCGCCGCCCGATACGGTTGGAGCCGGGAGGAACGTCAAGAGGATGATGGTGGCGTTACTGTTGATGCTTCTTATCGGGGAATGATAGAGGAAAGATTGCAGTACGAGCTTACAGTCATTGAAAAAATGGGGTACTCCGACTATTTTCTGATCGTCTGGGATTTTGTCCGCTTCGCCCATGAGCACGGTATCGCCACCGGGCCGGGGCGGGGCTCGTCTGCCGGAAGTCTCGTAGCTTATACGTTGAACATTACCGATGTCGATCCGATCCGGTACGGCCTGTTGTTCGAGCGCTTTCTGAACCCGGAGCGGGTATCGATGCCGGATATCGACATCGATTTCGACGACTTGCGGAGGGAAGAGGTGATCGCTTACGTAGCGGAGAAATACGGCAAAGACCATGTCGCGCAGATCATCTCATTCGGTACGATGGCAGCGAAGGCCGCATTGCGCGATGTCGGAAGAACAATGAATCTGCCTTATAACGATGTTGACAGGGCTGCCAGAATGATCCCCGACCATCTCGGAATTACGCTGCCGGAGGCGCTTACGGTCATTCCTGAGCTGAAAGCGCTGTCAGCCAAACAACCCAAAACCGCTGACCTGCTCGACATGGCGATGCGAGTCGAAGGTTTGCCCCGTCACGCATCCACGCATGCGTCAGGCGTCGTTATTTCCCGCGAGCCGCTCACCCAGTACGTGCCGCTCCAAGAGGGGGCGGAGGGGATCGCTTTGACGCAATATCCGATGGAGCATCTGGAAGCGATTGGATTACTGAAGATGGATTTTCTCGGTGTGCGCATGCTCTCAGTAGTTGAGCGTACATTGCGCTTGATTCGGGATTGGGACGGCATTGAGATTGATTTACGGAAGCTGCCAGAAGATGATCCAGCTACATATGCGATGCTGTGCCGCGGTGAGACGGCGGCTGTTTTCCAGTTGGAGTCCATCGGCTTCCGACGGGTGGTACAAGAAATGAAGCCGTCGGAGTTTGAGGACATTATTTCTGTCAGCGCATTGTACCGGCCGGGTCCGATGGAATTTATACCTAAGTTTATGAAGACCAAACACGGAGAAATGGAGACGGAGTATCCCCATCCGTCGCTGGAGCCGATTTTGCGCGATACATACGGGATTATCCTCTATCAGGAGCAGATCATGCATATTGCCTCCAAGATGGCGGGATTCAGTCTAGGCGAGGCCGACTTGCTGCTGCGCGCTGTTAGAAAAAAGAAGCACGAGGTGCTGAACGAAGAACGCACTCATTTTATCCGCGGCTGCTTGCGCGAGGGCTATAGCGAGGCCGATGCCAACAAGGTGTATGACATGATCGTGCGCTACGCCGACTACGGCTTTCCGCGTTCTCACGCAACAGCCTATGCTGTTTTGACTTATCGTACGGCTTGGCTGAAGGCGCACTATCCCGTGCCGTTCATGACGGCAACACTTGTGTCTGTCATGGGCAACCGTCGCAAGGTGGCCGAATATGTCGATGAATGTCGGCGGATGAAGATTGCGGTGCTGCCTCCCGACGTGAACGAGAGCAAAGAGGCGTTTGCTCCTGTCCGTCCGCGTCGAAGCAGCGAAGAGCAAAACGTCGTTGGCTTGAACGCGGATTCTCTTAACGAAGATACCGTCGCAGGAGCGATACGCTTTGGGCTTGCCGCGATCAAAAACGTCGGAACGCAGGCGATTGAAACTATAATCCGTGAACGAAATGGCGCACCGTATAAAGATTTGCTTGATTTTATCCGTAGGGTGGATTTACGGGTTTGCAACAAGAGGGTGATCGAATCCTTGATTGCGGGAGGAGCTTTCGATTCTCTCCCCGGCCACCGGGCGCAGCTGTTGGCCGTGCTGGAACGGATGATTGAGGCGACGCTGAAATGGAAAAAGGAGCGAGAGGAACTGCAACTGCACTTGCTGGGCTTGACCGAGGAGGTGAATTGGACGATCGAATACCCCGACGTTCCTCCTTTTTCCCAGCTTCAAAAGCTTGCTTTGGAACGTGAACTGCTCGGTATGTTTACTTCCGGCCATCCACTTGACACTTATGAACCGCTGCTGCACGAGCTTGAAGCCATGCCGCTTCATCAGTTGGCGGAAGAGCCGGACTTAAGCGTGGTGACCATAGCGGGGATGATCGTATCCTGCAAAACCTTCCTCACCCAAAAAGGTCAGACCATGGCTTTCATGGAACTGGAGGATCGCATTGAAAAGGTTGAGGTTGTCATTTTCCCGGAGATCTGGAAACAATATGGAAGCCATGTACAAAAGGAATGCCTCATGCTTATTCGCGGCAAGCTGCAACAACAAGACACTGGTATCAAGCTGCTGGCCGATCGTCTTGCGTCATTGGACGAGCCCAGTGCACGAGAAACCGCGCAGCGCTGGCGCACTGAACCAATATCGCGCCAAGCCGAAGGCTCAAGGCCATGCGTTTTCTTGAAGATCGACGCTGCTCACGAAAATACGCAAAGCTTGAGTAAGCTGAAGCAGTTGCTTCAGCAGCACAAGGGTCCGTTCGGCGTCATTCTTTTCTACGAGCGGAGCAAGCATTCTTTAAGCTTAAGCGAGCAGTACAGTATCAAGCCCTCTCCACAATTGGTTCAAGCGATCGAGGCGCTGCTCGGACCGCAATCCGTTAAAGTAAAATAAGTGGGACTATTTGTCCAATTAGCGTGCTAAAAAATCGATTTTTTCACGATTAAAGTCAAAGTCCTACCTTAACCTTGAGCAGTTGGACGGCTCGGGCGCTCTGAATCAGAAGCAAAATTTACATAACGGCACAATCGTCCCGTAACCGTAGTTCCCGGCATGCCGGTACGGTTTTAAATAAATTGCGTACGGATTTGGCTAACTACTTCCTGCGGAGTCTCCTTTATTCTTGGAGTATGCAAGAACACTTCAGAACAAGGAAGGGGAACGACGATGAACGTGCAGATCGGCAACCGGGAGCTGGAGATGGGCGGTAAATATTTGACGGAGCTGCGCAGCTCGAACGAGATTTGGGACGATACGGAGGCGCTTCGCAGAAGGCTGGAGGAAGACGGTTATTTGCTTATCCGCGGCTTGCATAACCGGGAAGAGGTGCTGGCGGCAAGAATGGAGTTTCTCCGGTCGCTGGAGGCGCAGGGCAAGCTTGATCCTGACTCCCCGATGGAAGATGGGGTAATCGCTTCCGGCAATAAAGGCGCCATGTGGGGCAAAAGCGCCGACGAGCTGCAAGCGGAGTTCCCGCATTTTCTGAATGTGGTCAACTCCCCGAAGGTGTTTGCGCTTTTTGAACGCATTCTCGGCGGACCTGTGCTCACTTACGATTACAAATGGCCGCGGGCAATCTCCAAAGGCGGCAACACCGGCGCTCATTACGACATTGTCTATATGGGACGCGGGACGAAAAATGTCTATACGATGTGGACGCCGTTCGGCAACATTCCGCTGGAGCTGGGAACGCTGGCGATGCTGCTGGATTCCCAACGCTACGAGAGAATCAAGAGAACGTACGGCCAGATGGACGTCGACCGCGATAACGTAGCCACCGGCTGGTTCTCCGACGATCCGGTCGAAATTGTCGACCAGTATGGCGGGCAATGGGCTACGACGGCTTTCGAAGCGGGCGATGCGATCATTTTCGGGATGTACATGATGCACGCTTCGCTGAACAATACGACGGACCGGTTCCGGATCAGCGCGGATACGCGTTACCAGCTGGCCTCCGAGCCGGTCGACGAGCGCTGGATCGGCAAAAAGCCGAAGGGGCACTACGCGTGGGGCAAAACGCCATCCAAGCCGTTAGCGGAAGCCCGCAAGGAGTGGGGCGTCTAAGTAGGGCAGGCGGCGAGCCGAAGAAAGGGCTGCTCCAAAACTTCATTTTGCGGTTTATTGAGCCCCGCCTAAGGACCGGTTTTGCTTGAGAATAAGGACCTCCGCCTCCACTTTGCCGTGGAATGTGAGGTCCTTTCGCTTAGTGATTGGAATGCGATGTTCCTATGTTAGGCGAATGTTTTTACCTCAAGAACCGTCCGGACGACTTTGCCAAACGATTTATGTTCCACCGCCCCGCACCCACCTGCCCGCTATATCCGCTTAAACATCCGCCCCTGCAAAATTTTTGCGTACTCCGAGGGCGACGATCCGGTCATCTGCTTAAACTGCTTCGAGAAATAATGCATGCTGGTGTAGCCGAGCAGTTCGGCGATTTCCGTGAAGTTGAAGTTATCCTCGCGAATATACGCTTTGGCTTTTTCGATTTTGAGCCGGTTGGCGTATTCAATCAGACTCGATCCGGTCTGTTTCTTGAACAGGATGCTGAGCCGCGTCTTGCCGATGGCGAATTCGTCGCAAATATGTTCCAGCGAAATGTCTTGGCCGAGATGGTTTTCCAGGTAGCGGATAATCTCGTCGACCAGACCCGTCTCCTGATTTTCTAATATCGAGGGAGGCAGCTCCGATCGGGACTCCGGCTCCGTGCCGCCGCGGATCAGCTGGATGAGCAGCATCTCCAGGAACATCACGAACATCTGCTCGCCAGCGAACGGGGCGTTCGGTTTGCGCACAAGCCGCTTCGTAGGCCGGTTCGAGGGATCAGGGCCGAAGGTCCGGTCGCCCTCGTTCATGAGCAGCCCCAGCATCGCTTTCTCCCGGTCCGCCAGCCGGAACAGCGGGTTGTGCTTGAAGAAATTCATCTTGGGCGAGCGGCATTCGAAGGAAACGATAAACACGTTCGGGGCGATCTTGCCGTTGCTGCGCGTAGCATGGAAGCGGTTCGGTTCGAAAAAGATCAAATCGCCCTGCTTGAGATCGTAATGCCCGAAATCGGTGTCGATCCACAGCTCGCCTTTATCCACGTAGAACAGCTCCCAGAAATCGTGCTTCTCGCCGTCGAACGAGTAGTTTTTGGCAAGCTCGAAATAGTAACACGTGACCAGCTTATGAATCACAATCTCCTGTCTGATCCGGTATCGCGGAAACTCCATCCGTCGCCACTCCTTTCCTGCTGGTAAGTCAGATCAAGGCGGGAGCGCCGCCAGTCTGCTTGGCGAATGAATCGGTACCCTCGTAACTGTTATATACATTTCCACAATCGGCTTGTAAATCCTCTCGAACAAAACCACCAAAAATGCGAACAAATCAACAAAGTTGAGTACAAAAAATGCGAAGGTATGAATAAAGCTTTCACGCTCCATTCCCGTTATGATAACGATTGTAAGCGATTCCGCGATAATGGGGCGAAGATGCCGACTTTCCATCTGCAACGCATCGCCGCTCCTGCATCGCGTACATGAAGAGGAGTTTACAATGTCTGAGGAAAACAAGGAGCGGGGAGAAGAAACACGATCGGGGCCGGGGAAACGCGTCAGCCGAAGAACGCTGCTCGCTTCACTCGGCATGGCGGGGGCCGCTGCCATACTTGGCGTTTCCGTAGCTGCGGTTAACGGCAGCGGAGCGGAGATGTGGGAGGCGAAGGGCACCAGGGTGACCACCATGGACGAACTGAGGGCGATGACGGGGGAAGCTGATCCGTCGCTTGTGTATTACATCACCGATCCCGGCCGGGAAGGTCACTTTTATTGCGATGTGGACGATCCGGTCTCCAGGGATAACGACGGAACGATTCTGGTCACCGCATCCGGAGTCCGCTACAAACGGATCAAAGAAACCGAGTACACAAACGTAAAATGGTTCGGAGCCAAGGGGGACGGGAGCTACGACGATTTCACGGCGATTCAGGCCGCGATTGACGCCGTGTCGCTTCAGGGCGGAGGCACTGTTTTTTTCCCGAAAGGCACGTATAGCGTGTCCCCGTATTTGAGCAAATGGATCAAGCTCAAGGACAACGTAAATTTGCTCGGCGAAGGAACAAGCTCGGTGATTAAGGTGAAGGACGACGCCGGCGACTATTTCGCGATTTTTTACGGAAGCACGTCCGAACCGCTGCGCAACGTCCGCATCAGCAATCTGAAGTTCGATCAGAATCCGCAGAACAACTTGTCTTGCCACATCGATCTGGACCGGAAGGATACGCGATACTTTTTTCAGTTTTGCATCATTTCGTACCGCTACGAGAACATCGCGATCGACAACGTGCAGTTTGATCCGACTTGCGGGGTCAACTCCATCTCGCTGAACAGCGACACGGGCAAGCTCGCCTCGATTACGAACTGTTACTTCAATTTCGTGATGGCCAAAGGCAATGGCACGTACGACAATTCCGCAATTTACTTAAACGGCAGAAATCATCTGGTGGCGAATTGCCTGTTTTATGCCGGTCCGGGACAGAAGGCGCGGGGAGCGATCGAGACGCATTTGGGGCAGAGCACGATAGCGAACAACGTGATGGACGGTTATTACACGGGTGTCAATCTGCAAGCGGGCAACGTCAGCGGCAGCGACGACCGCTGCGACATGACGATTACCGGCAACACGATCAGCAATGCCAATCAGGGCATCCAGATCGGGCCATACAAGACGTTTCCGGTGAAAAATATAACCGTGAGCGGCAATACGATCAGCTTATCCAATCTGCGGCACAAGCGGGGACTGACGACCGGCATCGCGAGCGCAAGCTGGACGAACGACTCGACGTTTTTCGAGAATATTACGGTTACCGGCAATACGATCGTGTTCGAGGAAGAGCTGGAGCCGAGAGCGGATATGCAGGCGCTGGCTTACGGAATCGGTTTCACTCACAACTCTGATATTCGGAACGTCGTGATCAGCAACAATATTGTCAAAAACGCCCCGATCACCGGCATCCAGCTCGGAAGCTTTCAGAAAGCCGGCGTCGTCTCGAACGCATTAATTACCGGCAATGTGATCGTGAACGCCGGTCATTATCCGACAAAGGTCGAATCGTACCGGGCCGGCATCGCGTTAAGATCGACCGTAATCGGAGCGCGGATCAGCGGCAATCTGATTTCGGATACGTACGACGAGCCGAAGGGGTTTTGTTCGTTCCGCATCAGCGACGCCGAAGGGACTTACACGGACGTCGAGGTGACGGGCAATCAGATCCGGACGAACCAGGGGGGATTGTGGCTGCTGCTCAGTCCGTCGGTCCGAACCGATGTGCGGCCGCTCGTGTTCACATCACCGGTCTATCCTCCGGCGGCAGGTACGTATAGGCCGGGAGATATCGTCTGGATTACCGGGCTGAACTCGAAGGACGGCGTAACGCCGGTCGGCTGCAAAGCCGTATCCGCGGGCACCTCCGGGACGCTGAGCGGCATACGCGCTGCCGGCGAAGCGGGGCAACCGGTTATTACCGTAAGCGATGCCTCGCCGCTTGAGACGGGGCAATGGATACGGATCGCGGAAGGCAATCAGGTGCGGAAAATCGTCCGAATCGCCGGCAGCGAGGTGAGGCTCGAAACGCCGCTTGCGACGGCGATCCAGGGTACGAGTCCCGTGACTTATGCGGCCCCGTTATGGAAACCGTTCGGCCGGCTGGGAAGCCTCGCCCCGGTAGACGATACGAACGGCGCGACACTGTCCGAGATTGAAGGGGAGGTGAACCGGTTGAAGGAGGTGCTGCGGACATACGGAATTGTGGGGCGTTAGTGACTTCCGGGAACGCCGGAACGATCCGGCTGGAAACGCGTTGCGTTCCCCCGGAGACGACAATCAGGGAAGGGGGGAGGCGGCCGATTGTTTACAAAAGCCGGTATAAGGGTCGGGCTGCTAATCACTCTTATCCTTCTGCCGACGGGCTGTAATCAGAAAGACAATCCCGCCGAGCTAATGCAGTACGTTTTGAAGCAAGGCAGCAAAGTAACGATCGCTCACAAATATTCAAGCGAAAACGATCTGTGGATCGTATTCGATCATTCCGGCGCGAACCGGCTGTACAGCTTCTCCCAGTGGCGGCTTGCCGCAAACGATGGGGAGCGTGCGAATCCGGATCTGAACCGGGCATCCTCCGTCTTGCAGAATGCGCTGTCCGACTGGATCGGCCCTTATTACGTCAAAGCGAACCGGAACGGGACGGGTAGCAGCGCCGAACAGTTTACGGGAGGCGCGCACGCTTATAACGGCAACGATACCGGCTCCGCGACGGCCCGGACGGTGTCCGTTCAGGTAACGGCGGACGGCGTGGAGCTGCAGGAAGGGGTCATCGTTCCGTCGGATCAGGTCGAGCTGCGAGTCGTCAACCGGATTCAAGGTTACAATACGAAGCTGGAGGACGGCCGCGGCCGCGAAATTTTGCAGGAAACGATCCTTTACTCCGTATCGGGGGGAAGGGTACAGGTACATGCGGAGATCGAAGCTTTGGAGGATGTCACCATCACCCGTTATTACGGGCTGCAGACGGTTAATTACGTGTGGAACGGTGACATCGCCTACATGGCCGGAGACCGCGTCGTATCGTCAAGTCCGGTGAAGGCAAACAGCGATTCTGGCAAGCTGCCGGATTACCCGGACATCGACAGGCTGCTGATCTCTTCCGCGAATGAGCAGCCGATCCGCCACCGGCTCGAAGTCCGGCTGGACCGGAGCTACAGTCTCGGGACGATGGAGCATGTTGCGGGACACCGGCCGGCTGCATTTACTTACGAATACGGAAAGTCGTACTTTTTGCAAATCATGGAGAACGCTTATGTGCTGCCTGTCGGGAAAACGGTTTTCTGGCGGGGAAGCTACCGGTTTTATTCCACACAAGAAGATTAGGGGGATATCCAATGTTTAAAAAAATGAGCGCGGCATCACTCGTATCGGCGGCACTGCTTGCTACTGTAGCAGCAGGCTGCGGTACGCAAACAGCAGGCAACAATATCGGAGAGGAGCCTTCAGCTCCTGCGCCAAAAACCGGCGAACCGGCGGAAATCGTCTTTTACTCGTCGAACGGCGATCCAGTTGAAAGCTTCGATTTTCGGTTCGGTAATTCGATCCGCAAGAAGTTTCCGAACTATACGATCAAGTATATTCAGAGTACGAAGGGCAGCACGATGCCGGAGCTGCTGACTGCGGGCACCAAATTCGATATTTTCTTCATATCGACCGGCAACTATGAATCGATGATGTTCGATAACGGACTCGAAATCGATATGGACGAATTGGTCAAAAAGCATAAAGTGGACCTGACCAAAATCGAGCCTACGGTTATCCAGGGTATTCGCGATTCGTCTGGCGGCAAACTGACCGGCATCCCCGTTCATACGAACAACATGGTATTGTATTACAACAAAACGCTGTTCGATAAATTCGGCGTTTCGTATCCGAAAGACGGCATGACGTGGGACGAGATTCTCGAGCTGTCCAAAAAACTGACCCGGAACGAAGGCGGTACGCAATACTACGGGTTTACCACCTCGGCGAACCATCTGTTGAGAATGAATCAGTTTTCCGTTCCGAATGTGGATTTAAAAACGCAAACGCCGACCATTAATAAGGACGAGAAGTGGAAGTTGTTTTTCCAAAAAGTATTTCTCGATCCGTATATGGATGCCGGATACAAGGAGCAATTGGATAAGACGAACAAAGTACCGGACATCAACTACTTCCTGAAGGACCAGAACGTAGCCATGTACGCCTATTTGTCCAGTCTCGTCTACGTGCTGCCCGACGATCTTCAGAAGCTGAATTGGGACATGGTCTCGCTGCCGACGTTTAAGGAGCAGCCGGGAGTCGGCTCCCAGTCGTATCCGTTTTACTTCGGCATTACGAAGCTGAGCAAAAATCCGGACGCCTCGATGGAAGTGCTAAAGTACATGGTTTCCGACGAATTCCAAATGGAGCTGTCCAAAAAAGGGATTATGCCGGTCGTGAAAAACGAAGCCGTTCAGAAAGCACTTGGACAGGATTCGCCGTTTAAGAACAAAAATCTCAAAGCCGTCTTCCATAATAAATTCGCTCCGATTCCCGCAAAAGCGCCTTACGACGCTTCGATCGTCGCCAATTATGCGAAATATGCGGACCAGGTCATGAAACAAAAGATGGATATCAATACCGCGTTCCGCAAGTCGGAAGAAGAATCGCTCAAGATCATCGCCGAGTACAAAAACAAATAACATCACCCGCCGACCGGAGTCCGTACAAGGTCAGCCCCCGACATGCAGCCAACGGTTTCAAATCCGAAGGGTGGGCTCAGACTTTGTACGCTCCGGACAGTCGGGAATAACACGGGCAATAACGCAGGCAGGCTGAAAGCTTCTGCAAAGTCCGAACAATTTAACCAATATGCTGAACAAAATAACAATTCGCAGCACAAAAAAAACGATCGGCTGGACAAAGCTTTTTTGCCCGGCTCCGGCTAAGATTATTGTGAAAACGGTTTCTGAAAACAAGAGCTTCACCATCGCTTGAAAGCACCCAGGGAAGACTGCAACCCGCACGATACTCGGTTCACGTATTATTCGAAGTCCGAAATCCTTGCTCTAACACTTATTTAGGGAGGAAAACCGAATGGAAGAACGTATGAAACCGAACGGAAGTGGCGAAGAAGATTCTCATCAAGCTGCAAGCAGCATGGTTAGCAGAAGGAAGTTGCTTGTATCTCTAGGGCTTGCCGGAGCCGCGGCTGTCGGCTCATCGTTTGGAAGCGCTTACGGAAATGGCGCGAATCTGGTGACAGAGGCGGTATACGGCAACTACAATAAGATAAAACCGAAAGAGCTGATGCAGATGGATTACTGCGTCGTCTCGACGATTGCCGCCTTAAGGACGGAGACGAATCCGAGCGCAGATTTGTTATATTATGTCACCGACGAAGGTCAGGAAGGCTTCTTCAGGTACGATCCGGCCGACACCGCGACGGCCGACAATCTGGGAACGGTGCTCGTGTCTTTGTCCGGAGCAAGATTCAAACGGATTATCGAGACGGAATATGTAAGCGTCAAATGGTTCGGAGCGAAGGGCGACGGCAGCAGCGACGATTTTCAGTCGATCCAGAACGCGATCAACGCCGTATTCGCGATGGGCGGCGGGACCGTCTTTTTCCCGAAAGGCACGTATATCGTATCTCCGTATTTGAATAAATGGATTACGCTGAGAAACGATGTGAACCTGCTGGGTGAAGGCGTCGGCTCGGTCATTAAAGTGAAGGACAATGCGGGCGATTACTTTACGATCTTCTACGGCAGCAGCAGCGCGCCGCTTAAAAATGTACGGATCAGCAAGCTGCGGTTCGACCAAAATCCGCAAAACAATCTCACCTGTTACATCGATCTTAATAGAAAAGATACGGTTTATTTTTACCAGTTCTGCATCATCTCGTACCGCTACGAAAATGTAAGCGTTGACAATGTGCATTTCGATCCTACATGCGGCGTCAACTCGGTTTCGCTCAACAGCAATACGGGTTACCTCGCATCGATTACGGATTGTTATTTCAACTTCGTCATGGCAAGAGGGACCGGCGATTACGACAACTCCGCGATTTATGTGAACGGCCGGAATCATACGGTGATAAACTGTATGTTTTATGCGGCTCCCGGGCAGAAGGCGCGAGGGGCGATCGAGACGCATCTGGGGCAAAGCGTCGTTTCGAACAATGTGATGGACGGATATTATACGGGCGTCAATCTACAAGCGGGTAACGGCACGGACGACCGGTGCGATATGACGGTTTCCGGCAATACGATCAGCAACGCCAATCAAGGAATCCAGATTGGGCCCTACGGCACCCATCCGGTCAAAAACGTAACGGTTATCGGTAATACGATTACGCTGACCAACAAGGTGCATCGGCGATACTTGACCGTGGGTATCGCAAGCGCGGGATGGACAAGCGAGAAGACCGTCTTCGAAAATATTACAGTGAGCAACAATACGATCGTCTTTCAGGAAGAGTTCGAGTACCGGAGCGAAATGTCTAGCATGGCTTGCGGGATCGGCTTTACGCATAATTCGGACTTGTCGAATATGATCATCAGCAATAACGTCATCAAGAACGCTCCGCTGACCGGTATACTCGTCGGCGGCTCGGCAGGCGTGGCGACCGTAACCAACTTGCAAATTACGGACAATATGGTCATCAATGCGGGGTACTATCCGGCGCCGGCCGAAGCGTACCGTTCGGGAATTATGCTGCGTTCCACCGTGTCGGGGGCGCGAATATCCGGCAATCTTATCTCGGATACGTACGATGCGGCGAAAGGGATGTTCTCGATTCGCATCAGCGATTGGCACGTATTCCGATGTGATCGTCGGCGACAATCTGGTTAGGACGAAGCAGGGCGGACTGTGGCTGTTCCTGAGTGCTTCGGTGACTACCGATGCCGTACAGAAGTTCGTCAAGTTCTCCTCCGTCTACCCTCCGGTAAGCGGTACTTACAATCAGGGAGATATCGTATGGATCACCGGGGCTGCCGTGACGGACGGCAAAACGCCGGCCGGGTATAAAGTAATGACGACCGGTACGGCGGGGACGTTAACCGGGGTGCAGGGAACAGGAAGCGCCGGATCGCCTTACTTCACGGTTAACAACGCCTCCTCTCTCAGAGTCGATCAATGGATACGGATCGATACCGGGAATCAGGTACGGAGAGTCGTCCGCATCTCGGGCAACGAGGTCCGCTTGAACGCCGCGCTCACCACCAACGTTCCTTCTCCGAGCGCGATCAGTTACGTCAGTCCGGTCCTAAAGCCGTTCGGGCCGATCGGCAACCTGGGACCTGTCGCGGATACGAGCGGCGCCACCGTATCGGCGCTGGAGACGGAAGTGAATCTGCTGAAGCAAGCGCTGCGGGATTTTGGCGTCTTCTCGTCCTGAAGGGCATACAATTTGAACCGGCCGATTCCTGGAGTTCAGGAACTTCGGCCGGATTGATTTCGGGGAATTCCTCTTCCGTAGTCGGGATACGACGAAGTGACATTCGTTCCGATCCGGATCAGGGGAGTTTGCGGTTTGCAGCAGGAGGTGGCAGCCTTGCGGATTGTAATCGATGCTGTTTTGCACCAGATTCGTTATTGCCCGGAGCAGCAGTTTTTTCGTCGGCGGTCAGTTTCAGCTGCTCACAGCGTATAATTGCGGCGGGCGCCAGAGTATGGCAAAAGCGGACGAGACCGACTGCGCGCTCCTTTACAGATCAAACCGTTCCTTGATCATTAAGGCTGCATGTTCGGGAGCGAGCGCGGTGTTGTTGAGGCGCATATACTTTTCTCTTTTGATTTCGCCGGGAAGGGAGTTCAGCCGGTTGTTCTCCATCTTGCTCAGCAGATCCCGTTCGGAGAAGGCGATATCCCGTTTCGTAGGTTTATGCTCGAGCCGGTGCGGGCTTCTGTTGCGCTCCAGTCTTGCGGACAGCTCCGCTTCCAGCTCGACGAAATAAACATCGGCCCCCTTGGATTCGAAAATCCGGCAAACGTTGTCCACATAGTCCCAATCCGCTTGACGGTCAAATGACCAGAGGAACGTAAAGATCAATCCGTCCAATTCGCTGGCTGCCACCTCTTCGAAAATGGCCTGCCGGAACAGCTTGACCAGCCGTTTTCCTGGCTCCGTACCATAGCTGAAAAACGGGGCGACCAGCTCGATGCTCATATGGTTGTGAAACAGCTTTAACCCTGTTATTTTGGCGAGTTCTTGCCCGACCGTCATCTTGCCGACCGCCTGCGGACCGAATAGCAGCACGAACTTCATCGTTTCCACTTCCTTTCTTGTTTACGATTATAGGGGAAAAGGAAGCGGGGGGCCAGATCAGATCGAATCCGTCAGGAAATGCACTTTACTAGGCGGAGCGGAGCGCAAGGTATACCGGGACGGCAAGCATACGATGCCGATTCGCACGGCGCTGCCGATCCGCGACGGAGACCGGACCTATTACAAAATCGTCATTCCGCTGCCGGCAGACGGGCGGAAGCTGACGGCTTTGAGATTCATTCCCGAACCAGGCAAGGACGATACAGTTATGATTCGGGAGGTTCGGGTGCGGCATTAGCGCGACGGATTCGCTGGCTGGCACTCTGGGCCTGATCTGGAAGCGGGACCTGTCCATGGCGGCAGGTCTTTTTTCGGTTTATGGAGCAGCAGCAGAGTAGACGAGTGACCAAGCAGCTCGCGGTGCGAAAGAGGGCGGCAGATGCAATTTGTCGCAAATCGTTTTATACTGGATAGAGATTAAGGAGGTTAATGATGAACGACATAAAACGTATTTGCATCTTTTCCGGTTCAAATCCCGGCAGCCATTCCGATTATGAGCTCGCGGCCAACGAGTTGGGGGACGCGCTCGTCGCGCACGGGATCGATCTGGTGTACGGCGGGGCTAGCGTAGGGCTAATGGGGCGAGTAGCGGATAAAGTACTCTCGGCGGGAGGACAGGCGATCGGCGTCATGCCGACCGGATTGTTTCGCAGAGAACTGGCTCATACGAGCTTGACGGAATTCCACGAAGTAGGCACTATGCACGAGCGCAAAGCGCTGATGGCCCAATTATCGGATGCTTTCATTTCTTTGCCTGGAGGACTCGGCACGTATGAGGAGCTGTTCGAGGCGGCGTGCTGGTCTCAAATCGGCATTCACGCCAAGCCGATCGGGTTGCTGAACGTCCGCGGCTTTTTCGATCCGCTCGTCGAGATGCTGAAGCACACCGTCCGGGAAGGCTTTATGAGGGAAGAAAATCTGGAGCTTCTTGTCGTGGAACCGGACCCGGTCCGGCTGATCGAACGTCTGCTCCAGTACGCGCCAGTCGATCAAGGACAAAAATGGGTGGAGCTGACTCCCAAAGGGTGAGCAGCAATGCGTATAGGACAGTTCCCAGGAGCTGTCCTATAAGTCACCGTTAATCTCGTTAGCACCGCTCAGACGGAGTTCAAACCAAAGGCGCTTCCACCTCCACCTATTCCGTGGTTAGGGAAGCGGCTTTTGCGCGTATTAGGGGTTGCCTCGCTAACTGCTGTCCCTTGGGGCGGCTCCAGCAGTTGAAACTCATTACATGCTGCCGCAGGAAGGAAAAAATGCCTGGTTCAGTTCAAACAACTGGGAGCTGACTTCGGAACAACACTGATATGATGAAGCCCGGGGGAGCTATCTAAACATCACAACACTAAAATTTCTTTGGAAACATTTTAAAAATGTGCAACAACGCAAGTGGTATCGGTTATAATTTTAGCGGGATGGAAGACGGCGGACAGACTTCGCAACAAATCGATCCCCCGCCGATCACCGTGATTTGGCAAAATAAAGAGGCGCCGGGAAGACTCGCGGTCCACAGCCGATCGATTGCTCGAAAAATCGAAGATTCCTCCTAGACAGATGCTGATGTCCACAGAGCTGATCGAACGTAATTCTTGCGCGGCTGCGCAGCAATAAGCGAAGGGAGAGGATTTCATGCAGTCCGTCCTTAGATTTGGCATGGTTGGCGGAGGGGAAGGGTCATTAATCGGAGATATTCATGCCCGGGGGGCGATGTTCGATCGCCGCAACGTTCTAACGGCGGGATGCTTCTCGCGGGACCCCGCCAAATCGGCGATTACAGGGGAGAAGTACGGCATCGACCCGGACCGGCTGTATGCGACGTACCGGGAGATGGCCGAGAAGGAGGCAGCGCGCGAAGACCGGATTCATTTTGTCGTCATCGTAACGCCGAACAATTCGCATTACGAGATTGCCAAGGTGTTTCTCCTCCACGGGATTCACGTCGTCTGCGACAAGCCGGTAACGATCGAGGAGAGCGAAGCGCGGGAGCTGGAGACGCTCGCGAACGAACGAGGCCTATTGTTCGGGGTAACGTACACGTATTCCGGTTATCCGATGGTGAAGCAGGCCAGAGAGATCGTCAAACAAGGGGAGATCGGCGATATTATATCCGTGATGGCGGAATATCCTCAGGAATGGGTGCTTCATGCGGCTGCACCGTCCTGGAGAATGGATGCCCGGCAGGGTAAATCGTGCTGTGTGGCAGACATTGGCGTACACGTCGCTCATACCGTTTCCTACATAACCGGGCTTGAGATTGAGACGTTATGTGCCGATCTGCAGTCGCACGGGACGTTGATGGAGCTCGACAACAATGCCAACATTATGGTGAAATACACCAGCGGCGCGACCGGCATGTACTGGTGCTCCCAAGTGGCGCCAGGCAGCAAAAACGGTCTGAAAATCCGGCTGTTCGGGACGAAAGGTTCATTGGAGTGGCAGCACGAACGTTCCGAGGAGCTGCAGCTTTCCATCCTGGGAAAGCCCTTTCAATTACTGTCCCGCGGCAGAGATCCGATGTATCCGGCAGCGGCGGCGTTCAACCGGCTTCCCGGAGGCCATCCCGAAGGCTTATATGAAGCGTTTGCGAACATTTACGCCGCATTCAGCGGAGAACTGTTGAAGCTGCTTAGAGACGGGACGCTTACCGGCGCCGAACCGGCGGATTATCCGCGCATCAGCGAAGGGGCCGACGGCGTACGGTTTATCGACAAGTGCCTGGAGAGCTCGGAAAAAGGAGCGGTATGGGTCAAATACGATGCCGCCTCAGCTCCGGAACGGACCGGACAACCGGTATAAGCGGCTAAGGCAAGAAAGAAGCAAACTTGCTATTATACATCCGAACGAAAAGCCCTGCTGCGGAGTGCTTAGGCAATCAGCGGCAGAGCTTTTATGCTTAGTTGGCGCCGCTGCGGAAAAAGCGTTCCCCGTGTTCAGTATGAACGGGGGGCGACTCCCGCATAAGATGTTCAGCCGGAGCGACACAGTGATGCGAAGACGGTACTAAGGTCTTCCGTTCTGAGATTCGTCTAGCAACTCGCTCATCCGCGCAATGATTTGTTCCACTTCACCCTCGTTCAGATGCAGGGGGTTCAGCGCAAGTCCCTGCTGATCGGGGGTCAAGGCTACGAGAATGGACGGGGTACCTTCCAGCAGCAGCTTGCTCAACTGTTCCGCCGTGCAGGCGGAATGAGCCGGCTTGACAAAAGCGAGAGGGTAATCCTGTCCGGTCGGACCGGGATATACCCGTTCGGCGGGCCATCCCGCCCGGTTTAATCCCTCACACAGACGGCGGACAAGCCGCTCATGGTGTTCCTTCATCGCAACATGGTCCAGATTGACGTACCGCTCTAAGGCCGCGACCAGCCCCGCGATTTCTTCCTTGCCTACCTTCATCGGTCTGGCGATTGAATTTCTGGCTCCCACATAGAGGCGGCATGCCGCAACATAACGTTCCTTCCCGACGATAAATCCCGTGCTTTGCGGACCGCGAAGCGTCTTGCCTCCGGAGAAAATAACGAGATCTGCGCCCATTTCCGTGTATCGCCACAGGTTGCTTACCGGGGGCAGCTGTGCCGCAGCGTCAACGACGACCGGGATGCCTTTCGAGCCGGAGATTCGTATCACTTCCTCCAGAGATAGTGCCGCTTTAGCGAATTGCACCGTATCGAAATAAATGACGCATGCTGTTCGATCACTCAATGCTGATTCCAACTGTTCGGCAGTCGTGCCTTCCGTATCTCCGATTTCAACCAAGGTAGCCCCGGTTTGCCGGATCGCAAGGTCAAAGCCGTTACGCTGGCAGCGATGAATAACGACCTCATTCCTTGCGCCCTTATAAAGAGGCCATGCCTTCGCCTTCGCTTCATCCACACCCGTCATACAAGCGGCTATCGCCACCGTCAGTGCAGCGGCGGCGCCGCTTGTAATGACAGCGGCTTCATTTCTCGTAAGCCGGGCGATCCGCTCACCGGCTTTCAGATGGAGCTGTTCGAGCGAAACAAAAGATTGGGCTGCATCCGCCATCGCCTCGATAACCTCAGCAGGCATCAACGATCCGCCGATCATGGTGTAGGAGTCTGCGGCGTTAATGACCGTAGCCACGCCTAGTTTACTATAGAAGTTTGACATCCATATGTCCGCCTTTCCGGATAGAGATACAATGATGATAACGCGCCTGAAGCTGTTAGCTCGATTATCTCAAAGATTGGAAATGGGGGGAAGCGGATCTTTTGTAGTCAATGCGTCGGCGGCGGCTAAAAGGAGCATCGCAGGGGAAAGCGGTATGAACAGCGCGTTTTGCGAAGCCGGGGATCAACGAAGCGGGATATCGAGGCACGGCGGAAGGAATCCCGGTCATAAGCATAGGGAATCGCCCTTAATTAGCCGGCAAGCTGTTAAGGGCGATTGTCTCATGACCGAGCAGATCGTTGCCTATGAATTAGGAATCGACTCTGCGATCTTCAGGATTTCGTCTTTTGAAAGTCCTTTGGCCGTTATGCCGTACAGGACGCCGTTTGCTTCCCAGTCGATCGAATACTCCCCGGTCATGATGGCATCGTAATGATTGACTTTTACCAGATGGACCTGATGCGTCGTGCTCTGGGAGAAGGCCGTCTCTTCATCGGCATGGCGCTGCTGCATATAGATGAATTTTCCCGTCTCCGGATTCGTGTAGAAAATATCGATGTACTTGGAGCCGCTGACCGTTCCTTGTTCATCCTTGTAAAATTCGGCGCGATCAAATGTATACCCGCTGGGCTGATAAGCAGGAAGTAGCACGTGGAAGGAAGTATATTGATTCAGTTGTCCGGGATCTTTTACGACAAGCGCATCCGGTTTTACGGGCTGATCTTTTGCTTGAGCCATGATTTGATGTTTCATTTCTTCCGGGATTGCCGCGGCTAATTGTTCCGGTGCAGGCTCCACATGCGAGACGGAGATATGACCAAGTGATATGGTGTTCATAATTTTGCCCATCATTTCAGAGGCCGAGGAAGGCTGAACCGCCGCAAGACTAATGATCCCCGCCATGGCTACCGATGCGGCCGTTACCGAGAAACGCACCCATTTTTTTCGGTTATTCCTATTGAAATTGTCCTTGGATTGGTTGTGGTTATTCATAATTAGACGATACATCGTTTCTTTGTCGCTGTTCTTGCTGTAATCCCGATCCGCCAGGATGCGGCCTACCTCGAAGAGCGGTGCATAATCCGCTTTCGTTGCCGTTTCTCCTGTTTTTTGATTGAGATATGCGTCCATTTCATCCGCAAAACGATGACGGTTGTTCCGGTTCATTCCGATTTCACACTCCCCAGTTGCTTTCTTAATTTTATCATCGTCCGGTACAGGATGATCCCGACGTTATTTTCACTGATGCCCAGCAGCTCGGAGATTTGCGTATGCTTAAGCTCTGCGCCGAATTTGAGGGCGATCATATTCCGTTCTCTGGCGTTTAACGATTGCAGGGCCTGCTGCAGCTGATCGTTGAACTCTCCTTCGATGATCAGGCTTTCTGGACTTTTTTTGCCGGATACAAGCTCCTTCAAACCAGTGAGCGAGAAGAGTCTGCTGCTTTTAAGACTTCGATAATGGTCGTTCACAGTATTTCGGGCAATGGCAAACAACCAGACCTCAAAAGGTGATTTGTTCTCGGAATACGTGCCGATTTTGGTTAACGTCCGCTCGAACACCTGGCTGGTTAAATCTTCCGCTGTAAAATGGCAATTCACCCGGTAGGCGATGTAGTTGTATATACGTTTGTGGTACGTTTCAAAAATAGAAGCGAACCGGGATTCTGCGTCTGTAGGCGTTAACGCCTCCTTGGAGACGAAGGGATGAACGATCGCGCGCTGCTGCAAGCAAAAGCTCCTTTCTGATGAATTCTGCTTAGCTAAGCCATTCATAAGTAAATACGGATCATTTGTCTTTTCATTACGCCGGTGAATAAAAGAATTTTACGATTATAAGGAATAATGATCCTGTCGAGGAAAAAACAAACAAGCCGGCTGTTGCGCCGGCTTGCTGCGAGGAAAGTAGTGGATTTTATGGAGCTGGCCGTTCCATGCCCATACCGGTTCCGCGCCCTCGATTCATTCCGGGATTGCCGCCTGCACCGCCCGGACCTGCGCTGCGTCCGCTCGTGACTCCCGATTCGTTCAACCAGGTGACGGAGCCGGAAATGTTGAAGTCCACGATTTTCGTTCCACCCGCATAAAGGGTGTAGGCCGTGTCTTGCTTGAGGGCCGGGGAACTGAACACAACCGTTTGATACGCTTTGGACGGCGTAACGCTTACGATGACGTTCCCGCTGCCGTCCTTCAGCTCGACGGCCGTGCCCGCCGCTTTCGTCTGCGAGAACGTCATCAGGACGGAACGCCCGGCGGACTGCTCCGAAGGAGCCATGGCCATGACTGCGCTTCCGGCGGCGATCAAGGTGCCCCCGCTAATGGTGAACGTTCCGTCATAGTCCAAGGCTCCGTTGCCGCTCGAAGTCGGACCGTTCACGATGACCGTGCCGCCCGTCATATCGATCGAGCCGTTGGAATCCAGACCGTCGCCGGCGGCGTCCACCGTCAAGGAGCCTCCGTGGATGACTAGCTTGCCCTGACTCGCCGCGGTAAAATTGTTTTGTCCCGGGCGTCTACCGACCGAGGAGCTGTCATTTCCACCGGCGATATTAATGCCGTCGTCGCTGGCGACAAGCCGGATGATCCCGTCGGTTATCGTGATCTCCGAGCTTTCGATTCCTTCATAGCTCTTGGCAATATCGATCGTGCCGCCGGTAATGGCGATGGAAGTATCCGCATGGATGCCGTCGTCACCGGACGTTATCCGGAGCTCTCCGCCTGCGATCGCGATCGTACCGTTGCTGTGCACCGCATCGTCGCTGGAATCGATGGTTAAGGTACCCGACGT
Source organism: Paenibacillus sp. MAH-35 (assembly GCF_058135425.1). Taxonomy (NCBI): domain Bacteria; kingdom Bacillati; phylum Bacillota; class Bacilli; order Caryophanales; family Paenibacillaceae; genus Paenibacillus; species Paenibacillus sp. MAH-35. The sequence goes on along the minus strand of NZ_JBYUPU010000007.1, from coordinate 67,503 downwards.
CATGAGGATCGTCGTGGCCGCTTTAATCCCTTTTGTGCTGGGCGAATCTTCTGTTGCCGTCTGCTGGTACGTATTCGGACCGCCCCACGCTCCCGGACGGTCGTTGCCCGTTCTCACCGTACCGTTGGCGCTGCCGCCGCCTGACACGATATCGAAAGTGCCGCCGTCGATCCGGATCGCTGCCGCGGATTGCAGGCCGTCGCTTCCTGCCCTGATGCGGAACGATCCGCCCTCGATGGCGATGCTTCCTTTCGATGCGTCGGCATCGTTCGTCGTTTTGATGCCATCTCCGCCGGCTTCGATCGCGATCGTTCCGTCTTTGACGGCGACCAGATCCCGGCCTAATAGTCCGTCGTCCACCGCATGGATCTCAATCGTGCCGCCTGTAATTTTCAGATCGTCCTTGCTCGTCAATCCGTCGTTATAGTTGCCTCGCACGATCAGCGAGCCCGTTCCGGTCAACGTAAGATCGGCTTTGCTGTATACAGCCGAATTCGGCTCGTTGTCGGAGGTTCCCGCTGCAGCATAATTCGCTCCGTCCGAGATTTTATTCGTTGTGCCTTCCTGCAAAACGATCGTGACTTTATCCGCTTCTTTAATGTAGAGGGCAGCACCGCTCTTGTTCGTCAAGTCCGCTCCGTTCAGCACGAGCCGTACATTCTCCGTGTCCGCCACTTCGACCGTAATTTGACCGTCCTCCCATGTGCCGCTGACCACATAAGTTCCGGGCGACGTTATGGCTACGGACTTGTCTTTGGCTTTGGCGCCTGTCCCTTCGATTGTCGCAGCGGTTCCGTTCAGCTTGATATATACCGGATTTTCTTGTGTCCAATCGGTCGCATAATCGCTGTCTTTGTACGCCGCTTTCTCGGGATCGCCCGCAACATTCGTCGTATTCACCGCTGCTGCCGATACCGCTCCCGAATCGGTTGGGGCAGAGGAGGGAGATGTAGAGCTGTCGCCGTTGCAGGCGGCCAAGACGGTCGCCATGCATAACAGGGCGCATCCTATTTTCGTTCGCATATGGGTCATGGATATCTTCCTTTCGTTTTTTCTTAATAGTCTGTCGTTGTAGGGCTCATCGTTAGGGTAATGTCCAGATTCCCGTTCCGGACCCGGATCGCATCCAGAAATTGCTTTTGATCCGTGGCCGTGCTCATCGTGATCAGAAAAACCAGCTCATAGAGGCTGCCGAGCTCGGTCGTTCTTACTTTTTTCAGCTCATAGTTGACGTCAAACTTCTTGAATACGCCGTCGAAAACCCCTTCATAGCTCAAATCCTCGGGAATCGTCACTTTCAGCATCAGCTGGGTCGTTTTCTTGACCCCGAACTTGGTCAAATTCAAAATAAACATCAGCAAGCAGAGGCAAACTGTAAACAAGACGGCATATCCGAAGGAGCCGACACCGATCGCCAGGCCGGCCGCCATCGTGAACAGGACGTATGCGATATCTTTCGGATCGCCGGGCGCGCTGCGGAACCGGATGATCGAGAACGCTCCCGCCAAACTGAATGCACGCGCGATATTGCTTCCGATCAGCAAAATGATGATCGCTACGATCGCGGGCAAAACGACCATCGTCAGCGTGAAGCTCGGCGAATATCCGCCGCGGCTGCTTGTCTTCATATAGGTGAAGCTGATCACCAAGCCTACGACAATCGACATCAGAATCGTCAGGAGCGCATGGGGCAACGATAACTCTGTCGTGGCTGCGGCGGAACTGAAAATAGAATCAAGCATACTGCATGCCTCCTTGCCGGGTTTTTCCGAGTTTTACGTATTCTTTGTACTCATTGCCGTATTTGGAGAAGCTCGTGCGAAACATCTGATGCTCCGAAAGCATTCTCGCCAGCCACATCGGGATCGTCTTCTCGGCTTTAACCTCCATTAACCATCGCCCGGGCTCCAGCAAAGGTTCGCCGTAATCGCCGGCTTCCAGCATCAAGTCGTACCGTCTCGACCGGATGTTCGTATCGAACGTAATTCTCAGATCTCGGTTATCGATGCTAAACAGTGCTTTTCGTTCATAGGCCAAATACACTTTCGGCTCCAGCTCGTACCGCTGCAGGAAGTAGTGAATTTCCTGAATCACTTGCGTGTTCATATAAGGCATGGGGGCGGGCGCGATTCCGGTTCTGACGAAATCGTACGCTTCCTGGAGCCGGAGCGCCGACCTTCTTTTATTGACCAGACCGAACACTTTCTTTTTCAGCTCCAGATAGACCTTCGCATCCGCTTTGGGTACGCCGTACGACCTCAGCCGGAGCTTTTCTTTGTATTTCGGCTTCGATAAACTTTTGCGAATCAAAGCATCGTCCTTCGTATCGAAATACAGGTTGCTGATGGAATAAAACGAATGCTCCTTGTTGTAATCGTCCAGCTCCATATACTCCAGCAGCCTGTTGGAAAACCGGTGGAAGGCCGCTTCGTCCAGTAAATACTTGTTCTCATATCGGTTAAATACTTCAATAGCCATGTGCCAGCACCCTCTCCGCGCCGAACGCTCATCTAACTAATCGCAGTATATCTCCCTAAGCTGAAGCGGTTCTGAAGGCAAGTTGAAGAGAACATGAGCATTAGCTGAAAGACTGCTGAATGAGAAAGGGGGGAGTCGGACGATATTCCTGTTCAGGATCGGCAGACAGGGCAGTTGATAATGGAAGGAACACGGCAAAATGATATTTATTAATGTTATTAAATAAAATTTAGTTAACTGCATTAATTACACGTCTACTTAATTACATTAATTAAAATTAGGGCAGGTCTTAGATCGTAATAGAAGCTACATAATATTTGCTATGTAATCATCCGAATCGTATATCGGCCGGACCGATCCCAAGGTACTAGTTAAAAATAGTACTTTTCCCGCCACCACCCAGTTGCTACAATTACCCCATACGTAAATCGTAGTATGCTGACGATTGGGGGCATCTTATGGATACGAGACGTGTGACAATACTCGCTACCGGCAAATATATGCCGAAACGGAAAGTAACCTCGGAAGAGATTGACCGGCTGTTGGGAGTGCCGGTAGGTTGGGTTTACAAAAAAACGGACGTGTCAGTTCGTTATTTTATAGATGATGAAACGTCCTCCTATATGGGGGCGGAGGCGGCGAAGGAAGCGATGAAATCGGCGGGGCTGCGCCCGAAAGATATCGACTGTATCGTCTATGCAAGCGGAACGGCCGAACAACCGATCCCCTGCACGGCTACGCTGGTACAAAAAGCGCTCGGACCGGAATGGCACGGCATTCCCTCCTTCGACATCAACTCGACCTGTCTGAGCTTTCTGGCCGGGCTCGATGTGATGTCGTATCTGGTGGAAGCGGGCCGGTACGGCAAGCTGCTGCTCGTATCCGCCGAGATCGCTTCGACCGGGCTGAATTGGGGCGATAAGGAAAGCGCGGCGCTGTTCGGAGACGGCGCGGCCGCCGTTATTGTCGGCAGAACCGAGGAGGGCGGCGGCTCGAAAATTATACGAACCGCCTTTAATACTTACGCAAACGGAGCCCGCTTGTCCGAAATACGCGGAGGCGGCACGCGGCTTCACGCCGGGCAATTCAGCGAATCAACGCGCGAGCACTATTTGTTCCGTATGGACGGCCAGGCTATTTTCCGGATGGCTTACAAACTGCTGCCGGACTTCGTCTCGTCGCTGTTAGCCGGGGCGGGGATGAGCATGGACGACTTCCGGCTGGTTATTCCGCATCAGGGAAGCGCCATGGCGATGCGGCTGATCCGCAAAAAGCTGGGCATCACAGAAGATCAGCTTATGTACATTACGCCGGATCACGGAAATACGATTGCCGCCTCGATCCCGATGGGGCTTCATGAGGCGATACGCCGCAGCCGGATCAACCGCGGAGACCGGATCTTGCTGCTTGGCACTTCAGCCGGATTGTCTCTGGGGGGCATGATCCTTGAGTATTGAACCTCAAGCTGTGCTTATCACCGGCGCCCGGGCGCCGGCGGCGCTGGAATGGGTCCGGCTGTTCCATGCGGCAGGACGGAAGGTGTATGTGTGCGACAGTCTGAAACGGTTCGTATGCCGGTATTCCCGGCTCGTATCCGGTTCCGCGTCCGTTCCTTCGTCGAAAGACGATACGGAAGCTTTTATCGACGTTCTGGTCGGGATCATCCGAAAGTACCGAATCGGTCTGGTCGTGCCAACCTGCGAAGAGATATTTTATGTGGTTAAATATCGAAAGAAACTGGAAGCGGAAGGGGCTGCGGTGTTCGCCGATCAGCTTCCCGCGCTGCTGGGCTTGCATAACAAATATGAATTTATCCGGATGGTGGAGAAAAACGGATTGCCGGTCCCCGAAACGTACCGGATCACGAGCGAAGCGGAGCTGAGGGACATCGTTGCCGGTTCATCCGTATCGCAAAAGTACGTACTAAAGCCTGTGTACTCCCGGTTTGCGTCAAAGGTCCGGATCATCGAGCGAAGCGCCGGCGGCCCACTCGTACAGGCTCCGGAATCTTTAGCCCCGGACTGCCCTTGGGTGCTGCAGCGGTTTATCAAGGGTACGCCGGTTTGCACATACAGCATCGCCAAGGACGGCCGGCTGCTTGCCCATGCTGCTTACGAATCGCGTTACCGGGCCGGGATGGGGGCATCGGTTCATTTCGCCGCAATCGAGCATCCGGCTGTACATCGCTGGGTGGAAACGTTCGTCGCAGCCGAGAGGCTGCACGGACAGCTAGCGTTCGATTTTATCGTCGATAGGGAAGGTACCGTATACCCGATCGAGTGTAATCCGAGGACGACAAGCGGACTTCATCTCTTCGCGCCGGAAGACGGGATTGCCGAGACGGTTCTCCGTTCCGCCCCGGAGAACGGAGAAAGGCCGCTCATTCAGCCGCCTGCCGGCCGGTCGGCGATGATCGGTATGATGATGGGCGTGCAGGCGGCACGGCCAATCATGCCGTGGGCGGCTCGCGTCGAAACGGTACGGGCGATGCTCCGCAGCCGGGATGTGCTGATCCGTTTCCGCGATCCGCTTCCGTTTTGGTCGCAACTCTTCTCATTATGGGAACTGTTCAATATGAGCCGCAGACGTGGTGTCTCGCTGCTGGAGGCGAGCACGATCGATCTGGAATGGAATGGTGACGGATGAGAACGCTGGTTACGGGAAGCACTGGGTTTTTGGGGAAACGGCTGGCTGAACGGCTACACGGGCTCGGATGGGACGTCACGGCTGTCGGCCGGAACGAGCAGGCCGGTAAAGCGCTGTCCGGCGCAGGAATCCGCTTCGTCAAAATGGATTTGCGGGACCGCGAAGCCGTTCACCGGGTTGTTGCCGGGCAGGACGTCGTGTTCCACTGTGCGGCTTTATCGTCGGCTTGGGGGAGATACCGGGATTTTTATGAATCCAACGTTACGGCGACCGGGTTTTTGCTGGACGCGGCACGGGCGCATTCGGTTCAGCGGTTCGTTCATGTTTCCACTCCGAGCGTTTATTTCAACTACACGGACCAATTCAATCTGACGGAGGACAGCGAGCTGCCCAGCCGGTTCGCGAACGATTATGCCCGCACGAAATACGAGGCGGAGTGCCGGGTCCGCGAAGCGTTCGCTGCCGGACTGCCGTCGCTGATCATTCGGCCGCGGGCGATATTCGGACCGGGCGATCCAGCCTTGTTCCCCCGCCTGATGCGAGCGAACGACAAGGTTGGCATCCCTCTTATCGACGGCGGACGGGCTCTGATTGATCTCACTTACGTCGATAACGTGGTAGATGCGCTGCTGTGCTGCGCCCAGGCCTCCGAATCGGCTTTGGGCGAAACTTACAATATCAGCAACGGCGAGCCGGTTCGATTTGTCGACGCAGTTAACCGTTTGTTCGGTAAATTGGGAGTAACGCCGCGTTATCGCCATCTGGCTTATCCGACAGCTGATCGGCTGGCTGCGGGGATGGAAACGGTGTACCGGCTACTTCGGCTTCGCGGCGAGCCTCCGTTTACCCGTTATACGATCGGGGTGGTGAGCTGCAGTCAGACGCTCGACATCGGGAAAGCGGGACGTTTGCTTGGCTATGAGCCAAACGTAAGCGTCGACGAAGGCCTCGCCAGATTTGCGGACTGGTGGCGGGAGCATCACAAGTAGGGCGGATTTGTGCAGCATACGACTGGAGGTACCGACATGATGAAAGCTATTAACCGTAGGCCGGTAACCGTTACGTGGCTGACGGCCGGCTACTGCACACATCCGGAATGGGTTACGATTCGGGGAGGTTCGCGCGCGAAAGTGCGGTTTCCTGCCGGTTTTGCCGTTATCGAGCATCCGGAACGAGGAATCCTCTTGTTCGACACCGGGTATGCTTCCCGTTTTTATGACGCTGCTGCCGGTTGGCCCTATTGGATCTATCGGGAAATGACGCCCGTCTTTTTTGAGGAACGGCAATCCGCAGCATCACAGCTGCTGGACAAGTTCGGCAAACGGGCGGAGGAGATCCGGACCGTGATCGTCAGCCATTTTCATGCGGATCATATTGCAGGGCTGCGGGATTTTCCGGAGGCGGCGTTTTACTGTTTCCGTTCCGCATACGAAGCCATTCGGGGGGAGCGCGGCTGGGGCGCCCTTCGCGCCGGATTTTTGCCGGATTTGATGCCGTCCGATTTCGCCGAACGCGCCGTTCTGCTGGAGGATGATGGGGAGAGCTGGCAGCCGCTGCCGGACGATCTGCCGTTCTCTACAGGCTGCGATCTATTCGGCGACGGAAGCGTGGTGGCTGTAGACGTCTCCGGTCATGCGGCGGGACAGATGGGCGTGTTCATAACGACGGAGGATGGGGAACTATTCCTGTGTGCGGATGCCGTATGGTCGAGCCGCGCTTATCGCGAGCGGCGACCTCCGCATCCCGCAGCAAGTATCATAATGTCGAGCCGGAGCGATTACCGGGCCAGCTTCGAGAAGCTGTGCAGGCTGCACGAAGCACGGCCGAATCTGCGAATTATGCCAAGCCATTGCCGGGAATACATCGTTCCCGCCGGAAGGGAGGAGAACGGATGAAGATGAAGCAGCTCGCGCTCACCGCTTCCGCGTATATCCGTACCCGGATGCTGGGACGAATCCGCTCCAGAGACCAACTGCTGCAATGGCAGGAAAAGCAAATCGTGCGCCATATCGCACGGGTACGAGCTTTATCCGCTTACTACCGGGAGTTGTGGCAAGGGTTGCCTGACGAGCAGTGGAGAAGCTTTCCGGTAATCGACAAATCGGATATGATGACGCATTTCGACCGGTTGAACACGATAGGCATCCGCAAGGATGAAGCGATGAATGCCGCGCTTCGGGCGGAGCAGACCCGCGATTTCCGGCCGGAGATCGGTTCATTTACGGTCGGATTGTCCTCGGGTACGAGCGGCAATCGCGGGCTGTTCCTGGTCAGCGAGCGCGAACGTCTCGTCTGGGCCGGGACGGTGCTCGCCAAGCTACTGCCAGGCGCATTCGCGAGGCGGGAGCGGGTCGCTTTTTTCTTGCGTGCGAACAGCAATTTATATCAAAGCGTCAATCAAGGAAGGCTGCAGTTCGTTTATTTCGACTTGCTGGCACCGGCCGACAAGCTGATCGCCCAAATGAATGCCTACCGTCCGACCGTTGTCGTCGCTCCGCCGTCCATGCTCCGGATAATTGGAGAAGCCCATCGCTCGGGCTCGATGAACGTCCGTCCGAACCGGCTGATCTCGGTAGCGGAAGTACTGGACCCGCTGGACCGGCTCTATATCGAGGAGAGCTTCATCCGCCCGGTGCATCAGGTATACCAATGTACGGAAGGTTTTCTGGCCGCGACGTGCGAGCACGGCACCTTGCATCTGAATGAAGATATCGTTCATATCGAGAAAGAAGTTGTGGACGCCGAGCTCGGCAAGTTCGTCCCGATCGTAACGGACTTCTCCCGCATCACGCAGCCAATTATTCGTTACCGCCTAAACGATATGTTGACCGAGAGAAGGGAGCCATGCCCTTGCGGGTCCCCCTACACGGCGATTGAATCGATCGACGGGCGATGCGACGATTTGTTTTATATCCCAGCTGCCGAAGATCCCGCCCGGTTCATTCCGATCTTCCCTGACTTTATATCGAGAACGGTCATTCGTGCATCCGAGCATATTGAGGAATACGAAGTGGAGCAGCTGGCGGCGGATCATGTGCGGATTTCGCTTCGGGTTGAAGCCGCGCATAAACAGTTGACGGAGCGGACGGTCGAAGGGATGATGCAGGAGCTGTGCCGGCAAGCCGGCTGCGTCCCGATCCGGATCGACTTCGCTCCGTACTCGAACGAGCGGGGGGATCGTAAGCTGAGAAGAGTCAGACGGACGATGCGGACGGCGAATATCCCCGATCCGGTTGGACGGGGATAAGGAGTCTGCGGTATTGTCGAAGTTAAGGCTCTCGCCGGTCGATCGCTTCGGCCATCGTTTTGTCCGTCAGGTGCGCATAAATCTGCGTGGTCTCGGGGGAGGCGTGGCCGAGCTGCTCCTGGGTTTTGTAAATGTCGTTGCGCAAATAATAGTCGGTCGCGAACGAATGGCGCAGCTTATGGACCGATAAGTACGGCTTGCCGTAATATTTGGCATATTTAATGACCATTTCCTGAATGGCGCGTTTCGTCATCCGTTTGCCTTCTTTTGATCCGTTGGCGACGGCGAGAAACAGCGCTTTTTCTTTTTTGTCCGGCGCATAGCGAAGCGAACGGATCTCCAGGTAGGCGGTCAGCGATTCCACCGCTTCCTGACGGAAGTAAACGGGCGTTTTGAACGTCTCGTCATTTTTACCTTTCCGGAACACGTATACCAGCTTCTTCTTCAGGTCCAGATCGTCTATACTCAAATTGACCACTTCCGAGACGCGCAGACCGGTATTCAAGACCAGGCTGACGATGCAGACGTCGCGAACCTTATTAAGCTCATATGAATATAACGCTTGCTTGTTGTTGCATACGTCCTGGGGGTACCCGCTTTGGATGTAGTCGATAAACTCGAGAATCTCTTTTTCCTGCAGCAGCTTGCCCTCCAGCTTCGCGGCGGTGTCTTTCGGCTTGTGCGTCCGCTTGATCTCGACTTTGGCCATTACGTTCCGCTTGAGCAGGGGATAATAATCTTCATCCTCGGCGATCTGGCTCAAGTAATGAAAGAGCGAACGAAGCGAGGAGAGCTTGCGGGAGATCGTCGTTCTCGTATTGGCGCCGTCTTTTTTCGATGAAAGATACATCCGGTACGTGTTGATATTCTCCATGCGCAGCTTCTCAAGCACCTCGATCGGGATATCGCGCCAGGCGGCAGCTTCGGTCAGCCCTTCGGCCATCAGCCAGGAGAAAAACGTTTCATAATCGCGCACATATTCAAGCAGGGAGGAAGGGGACAGGTCTGGCAGCTTATAATTAATAAACTGCTCGACATACCAGGGCATGGCCGGGACGCGTTTGTCCAGCTCTTGGCGGTCTTTCAGTTTAATGACGTTCATAGGGATCACCTCGACATGCAGAATTTGAACATAGTTTACGTAATATTTATTATGTAAACAAATTTTCCGTCATTTTCTTTCCTAATCAGTCTACCCGATAATAAGAGGGACGTAAATGGATTCGGCGGAAGCTTTGGAACGCTTTGGCCTAACACTTTGAATCGCTGTGAACGTTTCGCGATTAACGTGTATAATGTGGATATACATGCCGACAGGCAGCACTGATTAGATCGATACGAAGGAGACGGAACCATCATGCAAACGTTGCAGCAGGAAATAATACGCAAGCTCGGCGTACAACCGGCGATCGATAGCGCGGCGGAAATCGAGAAGAGAGTCCAATTTTTAATCGAATATGTGAAAACATCCGGCAAAAAGGGTCTCGTCCTGAGCATTTCGGGCGGGCAAGATTCTACGCTTGCGGGCAGGCTGTGTCAGCTGGCAGCGGAGCGGCTGAGACAGGAATCGGGCCAGCCGTATACGTACATAGCGGTCCGGCTGCCTTACGGCGTCCAACTGGACGAAGACGATGCCCAAGCCGCGCTTTCGTTTATCAACCCCGACCGCGTAGTGACGATCAACATAAAAGATGCGGTCGATTGCTCGATGCAAGCGTTCCAGGCTGGTACGGGCGAGGCGTTGTCCGACTACTGGAAAGGGAATACGAAGGCGCGGGAACGGATGAAGGTTCATTACGATTTGGCCGGCCACTACGATCTGCTGGTAGTAGGCACCGATCATGCCGCGGAAGCGCTGACCGGATTTTATACGAAATTCGGCGATGGCGGCTGTGACGTGACACCGCTGGCGGGATTGAACAAACGCCAGGGCAAACAGCTGCTGGAGCATCTGGGCGCGCCGCACTCGCTCATTTACAAGGTGCCGACCGCCGACTTGCTGGACCATAACCCTGGCCGCACCGACGAAGACGAGCTTGGCTTCAGCTACGATGAGATCGATGATTACCTGGAGGGCAAACCGGTGAGCGACAACGCCCGGGAGAAAATCGAGACCCGGTATCTGCGTTCCGAGCATAAGCGGAGAATGCCGGTTACTCCCGATGAGACCTGGTGGAAAGATGATCACTCGAGCTAAGAGGAATAGGAGCACCAATATACTGTATTATCTTGGTTTTGCTTGGCTATTCCTCTTTATACTCCTTGGGAGAATACTCGATTCTGTGACCGTTTTTAGATATGAAGGCTGGTATTTTGCTTTGACAGCTTTGCAAATCACAGCCTTGGTCATCTACCGTTTTCTTTCAAATGGATGGAGCAATAAAGATTTGGAATTGCTTGCCTTCTAATCCTCGTTCTTATTGTTGAAATGAATTGGGTTTTGGCACATGTAGTTGCCCCCTTATAGCTTAGTGTGAGGCGACAGCAAAAAACGAGATTTGCACATAAGCGAAAAATGCCGGTTACTCCCGATTAGAAGATGCCCGAACATCCGCTTCAAGCCCTTGTCTAACAAGGGCTTTTTATTTTGCCCAGACAAGCGCGGAAGTTGACCAACAGGAAAAGATCAGCTCCTTCAAAAATAAAGGTTGTATTTTTATACAAAGTATAATAAGATAACCAATAGTTAAATACAACTAAACAGATAGGAATTATTAAATTTGTAATCAAGGGCGTCGTATCGTCTGGGGAGGGATCGCGGGTTGGAGCAGTTGGAAGCCGTTCGAGTGGTAGATGTATGTAAAAGCTTTGCCCATACAAAGTCAACTTCGGATCAGGTTCTGCACCGTGTTTCGTTTGGCGTAGGCAAGGGGGAGATCGTCTCTTTGCTCGGTCAGAGCGGCTGCGGCAAAAGTACGCTGCTGAGTATCATCGGCGGATTCGACAAACAGGACAGCGGAACCGTATGGTTCGGCGGCGAAGAAGTATCCCGTCCTAACCGGAAGTGTGTCATGATGTTTCAAAATTACGGGCTGCTTCCCTGGCGGTCAGTATTGAAAAACGTAGAGCTCGGCTTGGAGGAAACCGAATTAACGGCTGTTGAGCGCAAAGCGAAAGCTCTCGATTACTTGAGGCTTGTCGGGCTGGAAGACAAGGCCGGATTGTTTCCGCGCCAGCTGTCGGGGGGGATGCAGCAGCGGGTCGCCTTGGCGAGAGCGCTCGCCATCGAGCCGGAGTTGATTTTGATGGATGAACCTTTCGCGGCATTGGATACGTTTACCCGTTATCACTTGCAAAACGAGCTGCTGCGTATCCAATCCCAGTCCGGTACGACGATCATCCTGGTTACCCACGACATCGACGAAGCGGTTTATTTATCCGACCGGATTCTGATCATGAACGCGAACCCCGGAGGCATCCATAAGGAAATTCATGTCCATACGGCCAGGCCGCGAGACCGGGGACATGGGGAATTCCAGCTTTTCCGCAAGCAGATTCTCGAGTTTTTTCACTTCAACGGCTCCGCACAGCCCGAGGAATATACGATATAGAGGAGAAGATCCGAATGAGGCTTATGAACAGCTCCCGCAAAGCTTATACCGCCGCGGTCATTATGATTGCCTTTCTGCTGGCGCTGACCGGATGCGGGCAAGGAACCGGGAAGGAAACGTCCGGAGATTCCGGCAAACGAAAGATCCGGATCGGGTATTTGCCGATTACACACGCCGCACCCCTCTACATAGAAGAAGAGCTGGGCAAGGGCAAATTCAACCGTTTCGAGCTGGAGCTGGTCAAATTCGGCTCGTGGCCGGATCTGATGGACGCGCTGAATACCGGCAATATCGACGGGGCGTCGGTGCTGATCGAGCTGGCGATGCGGGCGAAGGAGCAGGGGATCGATCTGAAGACCGTCGCACTCGGCCATAAGGACGGCAACGTGGTCGTATCGTCGAACGATATTATGACGGTAAGCGATCTGAAAGGCAAAAACTTTGCGATTCCGCACAAATTCTCGACTCACAATGTGCTGCTCTACCAAATGCTGAAACAACACGGCATGCAGTACAGCGATGTCAAAGTGGTGGAGCTGCCGCCTGCCGAGATGCCGGCCGCCTTGTCCGAGAAACGGATTGCCGGTTATGTCGTCGCCGAGCCGTTCGGCGCCAAATCCGTCGTCATCAAGAAAGGCAAAGTGCTGTTCCAGTCTGAGCAGCTGTGGAAGGATTCCGTCGATTGCGGGCTTGTTATCCGGGGCGATCTGATCCGGAAAGACCGGGAGGCGGTCAAGGAGTTCGTTGCGGAATATGTGAAGGCAGGACAAAAAGCGGAACAAAAAGACGCGCAAGCCAAACAAATTTTAAAGAAATATATGAATGTCGAAGACGAGGTGCTCGGCTTGTCCCTGGAGTGGATTAAGTACGACGATTTGAAGCTCGACAAAGCGTCCTACGAGGAGCTTCGGGAATATATGAAGGAAATGAAGCTGTCGGACAATCCGCCGACGTTTGAAGAGTTCGTGGATAATTCGTTCATAGAGGAAGCGCTCGGTAAATCATGAAAACAATGACCAAAACAACGAATGTGCTGATCGGATTTACACTGCTGATCGCGGTATGGCAGGCCGCTGTACTGATCGGGCAATATGAGAAATCGTTATTCCCGCCGCCCCTGGACGTTGCAAAAGGCATCGTCTCGCTGATCACGGACGGCACGTTGTTCGAGCATCTGAGAGTCAGCCTGCTTCGCTTCGCTGCCGGATATGTGAGCGCAGTCGTTCTGGCCGTCGCGCTGGGGTTGACGCTTGGGCTGCTCAAACGGGCATGGGCGATTGTCGATCCGATCGTCCAGCTGCTTCGTCCGGTGTCGCCGATCGCCTGGTCTCCGTTCATCGTGCTCTGGTTCGGGATCGGAGATGCACCGGCCATCGTCATTATCTTTTTGGCGGCGTTTTTCCCGGTGCTGCTGTCCACCGTCTCGGCCGTCCGCAAGGTGGAACCGATTTATTTGAAGGTAGCGCAAAATATGGAGATGAAGCGGATTCATCTGTTGACCAAAATCATATTCCCGGCCTCGTTCCCTTATATCGCGAACGGTCTTCATATCGCAATCGGCACTTCATGGATTTTCCTCGTATCCGGGGAGATGGTAGGGGCGCAGTCGGGACTCGGCTACTTGATCGTGGACGCGCGCAATTTACTGCGGCTGGATCTCGTATTTGCCGGCATCGTCTTCATCGGGCTATGCGGACTGCTGCTAGACCGGGCGGTGCGTGCATTGGAGCGATGGATTGAGAAGCTGTGGGGGGCGGCCTCGCACGAGTAGCTGTTGCCGGCAGCCCGCAGCGACGAGCTGGCGGACAACAGCGGGGGCGGATTCGTGGAAGACGCACGGCGAATGGCGCGCCGTAACGGTTAAAGTTAAGGCTTATGTGGGGTTAAGCTGGAGACTTGGAGCGGTTGCGCCGATTTCCACCACTTTCAGATCGGACACATTTTCGTTGCAGTGTGAGCAATAATACGAGATCTCGACCTCGTGTCCGCACGATTCGTGGATAAGCTTCTTGTAGCATTTCTGCAGATGCTGCCTGCCCCAGAGCACCATGCTGTGAAAGACGTGCTCCAAATCTTGACCGCTGCTTGTGAGCGTATACCGGTAACGAGGCGGATGCTCCGAGTACAGCTGGGAGGTGATCAGGCCGGCGGATTCCAAATATTTGAGTCGTTCGGACAGCAGTCGGGAGGAGACGCCTTCCAGCGACGATTTGATCTGATTAAAAGTCGAGTTGCCGATCATGATCTCGTGAATGATAAGCAGCGTCCAGCGATCCCCGATCAAGTTCAGCGTCTGGGCGATGTTGCAGGGCAGGTCGTATCTTTCTTTCATCGAAGAACCTCCGAAAATGATTTTTGTCCATCATACCATATTCCGCCGATGAATGAGTTGATTTTTTATACCAAGTAAATTAAAATCACTAGGTATAGTAGGTTTTAAAAATATACCTTGAGGAGAGATACAAATGACTTTGTATTTGGTAGAATCGGCACTGAATGGTATCGTGAAGGATAAAGCAGGCTTCGAGCAAAAAATCGCCGAGCTTCAGAAAGAGCTGGCGTCGCAGGACGTAACGGTAATCGAGGTTCAAGTGTCCAAAGATTGGAGCCGCGCGTTTTTCATTTTCGAATCGGCGGGACGGGACATTTTGAATGCGAGCTTGCGCAGCGCGGGCATCCCGGTCATCCTGAGCAAGCCGGTTCGCCTGATCGGGCAAGATCTGGAGGAAGTGAAGCAGCAGAAGGAAGTCGTGAATTATTTGGTGGAATGGAACTTGCCGGAGAACCTGACGATGGATCAGTATCTGGAGCGGAAGAAAAACAATTCCGTCCATTATGCGGAAGTGCCGGAAGTATCGTTTTCCAGAACCTATGTATGCGAGGACATGACCAAGTGTTTGTGCTTCTACGACGCTCCGGGCGAAGCGGCCGTCAAAAAAGCTCGGGAAGCGGTTAAAGCGCCGATCGACTCCATCACGGAGATTTTGCCCGGCAAATAAAAGCTATTTGCGGATCAGGGGTGGAAAGAGGATGGTTACAGAGGAAGCTGCCAGAAAAAATCTCCTGAACGAACTTATCGATCTTTACTTAAAACCGATCGTCAAGAAAGTGGACGCGGAAGCGTTATACCCGCGCGAATACTTAACAAAGCTGGGAACATCCGGTCTGCTGCCGTCCCGCCGCCTGCCCGAGCCCGTAATTGTGACGGAAGGCGTGAGACTGGTCGAGGAAACGTCCAAGGTGTGCATGACGACCGGATTTAACTTATGGTGTCATCTGACGGCAATGACCTATCTGCGTAGAAGCGGCAACCCATATCTGCTGGCAAACGTGCTGCCGCGTCTGGAGAACGGGGAAATGCTCGGAGGCACAGGGCTGTCCAACCCGATGAAATATTACGCCGGGCTCGAAAAGTTATGTCTGAAGGCGAGACGAAGCGAGAGCGGATATATCCTCTCCGGGGTGCTGCCGAGCGTGTCCAATCTCGGAGCGGATCACGGTTTCGGCGTAGTGGCCGCTGTTGATGACGATACCCGGATTATGGCTTTCATCCGTTGCAGTTCCGAAGGATTGACGCTGCGCGAGAAGGTGCATTATATCGGCATTAACGGCAGCGCAACGTACAGCTGCGAGTTCGACGATGTGTTCGTGCCGGATGAATGGATACTCTCCGAACAGGCGGACGCGTTCGTTGCCTCGATTCGTCCCCAGTTTCTGATGTACCAGATTCCGCTCGGCCTCGGCGTTACGGACGCTTCGATCCAATCGATGTACAAAGTAAGAGACCGGCAGAGCGGCTGCTGCAGCTACATCGGCGTCCAGCCGGACGATCTCGAGGCAGAGCTTGCGCCGCTGCGAGAAACGATATATAGGCTGGCTTCCAGCGATCATTTGTCCCAGCTGTGGCCCGAAGCGGTGAAGGCGAGGCTGGAGATCACGTATCTGACGCTCAAAGCTGTCCAGACTTGCATGCTGCACTACGGCGGAGCCGGTTATTTGCAGAACAGTTCGCCGTCACGCCGGCTGAGAGAGGCGTACTTCTTGTCCAATCTGACGCCTACGGTCAAACATTTGGAGAAGATGCGCTGCCTGCAGACCAGCGGCAGGTGAACAAACCATTACGAAAAGCCGTCCGGTAAGCGTCCGGACGGCTTTTTTTTGAACGTTTAAGTTTACGGCCAAACAGAACGCATGTTCGTCATGACTAAAACGAAAACATGCATATGGGCTCTACGACAACATAACAGTCTCCGGTACCCTCTATTTTCGTCATATTGGGCTGCCAGAGACATATAGAGGCGGTTTGCACCCTTTATTTCAGCCCACCGGTCGGACCTGCGCCCGTTTCGCCGATCTTAGCAGCTCCAGACCGCTCTTATATTCCCATCCAAGCGGAATATAGACAAAATAACAGGTACAAACGAGGCTGTCGATTCAATGTGGACAACCAAGTGGAAAGGGAAAAGATTACCTTCTGGCGAGTTTTGTCTGGAATCCCCTACCTTACAATCCTTATTCAATCAAGGGATTCCGGACAACCTGTCTGAGCAGAAGAAGGTAACTTTTCACTTGGAACGGTCTACTAACACTTCTACACAATGAATCGACAGTCTCACAAACCGCTCGTATTCGTGTTTCTCCTCTCCACACTCGGTCACGCCGGCATCCGTCTGCGGATCAACGACACGACAGCGATCAGGAGCATCGGGGCGATATAGGCGGTGTTGTCGAGCAGGGGCCAGACGATATTCACTTGCTCCCCGAGACTCGTCTCATCGCGATACGTAGTCAGCGACAGCAGCATGCAGATCATGGCGACGGGATACACGAGAAAACGGTCATCCTTCAAATGAAGCAGCTGCGACAAAACTTTCATCAGAATGTACAGCATGATCGCGCTTTTGATGTAAAAACCGACGGTCAGCGAGAAGCCGACCACCGACTCGATTCTCTCGATAATTTCCCTCACGAAAATTAAGCGGGAGAGCTGATAGAGAGAAAATTTGAGATCGCCGGCCAAAGGACCGAGCACCATCATACTGCTCACGATCGAAGCGAGCAGGGTGAAGCCGTTAAGGATCAGCGCAAGGAACAGATGTTTGCCGACCTTGCCGCCTTCTTCCTTCCGCACGAACGGCAGGAGCATGGCGAAGACGACAAGCTCCGAATAGGGGAAGCCGTAAGCGATATAAGCGCCGTGCAAAATCGGCCCGATCCCTTGCGGCATGATCGGTTCGAGATATTCCGGGTGGTACATCGGCGCAACGAGGCCCAGAATCAGAATGATGAAGCCGAACATCAAGGCTGACAATATAACGGCCATCCGGGCTATCACTTCAATGCCGCTGCGGACGGTGAGGGCGATTGCGATGAAAAAGAGCGCATTGATCGCATAACTCGGCGTTTCTCTCAGCATCGTGCTTTTGAAGAACACGCTGATCTCGCTCACGATCCCGGCCACATGCCAGAACATGACGCACACGTAAGGGAGAAGTATGATCGGGGTCAGCCATCCGCCGAGCGTATGACGGCTGTACTGGATGAAGGACATCCCGGGATATTTCCGGTATAGATACAGAACGCAGCCCAGCAGGAGCAAGCCGATCAGCCAGGCCAGCAGCAGAGAGAGCCAGGCTCCGTTCCCGGCTGCGTTGATGAGCGGAGCAGGAATGATGACGATCGACGAACCGGTCATAAAGGAGAGGAACAGCATGCTCATCTGGGCCGAACTGACGCTCTCTTGCTTGCTCATGGGACGTTATCCTCCTGGTTGGAACAAATCGACAATCCGTTTGGCCGGACCGGCAAAGATGGAGTGGAACAGGGTATCGATATTCGGCCAGCGTGCCTCGGTTACAAAAATAATCCCGAGATATAAAACGGGTAGCATCAGCGAGCCGTAAACGATCCGGTCGCGTCTCTCCGCGCTGCTCCATTGCCGCATGCCGCTGCCAACAATCGCCGCAACGAACAGAAGAACAAAAACCAGCCTGGCCAGCAATCTATTCATCCTCTCTGCCGAATGGCTTTCCTACGTTCATCCCCGTATTTAACACTTGGACATCAACGTCGAGGTGGAAACGGATTTTGGCGAAATGTTCTCCCCATACCGGCTGCCACTGTTTCCATAAGGCCGGTTCTTTTCGGTATACCTGATTGCCGATGCCGAGCGCATCCATTCGTTCCCGCTGGAGGAACGAAAGTGTTTTCCGGATTTGCCGTTCGACTTGGCGCTTGAGGCGGTCTTCCAAAGATTCCTTCTCGGCGTTTTTCGTGATTTGAGTACAGCGCAGCTCTCCTACCGCTCCGGCAATCCGGGTTTGGATCCGGACGGTGACCTGATCGTTTTCGACGCGGGGGGTTAAGCGGGTTGCCGCATCGAGAACCTCGAACGATTCCGAGCCGGACGGCTGCTCGCCTTCGCCACCCGAGCAAGGGTATTCCAAGATGCCGGATTTGTATTTATTGGTAAGCAACATCAGCGCTTGCGTATCTTTAGGCGTCACGATCGCTTTCGCCAGCTTGCCGTCCTTCAGCAGCGCGATGCCGGAGACTGTGACGTCCTGCTGTCCGCCGTCGCGATGAATATAAGGGACCGTCGATACACCTGTCGCGCTTTTTAATTGAATCGCCAGCTCGAACAGCGGAATTTTGGATGTTTTCGCGGCATAGTCCGCACCGTCGGTCTCCATCCGCTTCAACTGCTGACCGATCGTATGTTCGATAAACGGTTTAATGTTCAAATAATCGCTGGCCGGTCCTTCCGTTACGAGCGGAAGAATCGTTCCCCGCGGTTCGTGATCCCTCGAGAAATATTCGAGAATCGCTCCGACGCCTTGTGTCCGCAGCACCTGCTCTCCGAGCAGGATGACCCGCAGATGATCCCATTTGGCCTTCCGGCCGAAATGAATCGGAATATCCCGGACCGCTTCAAAGATCGTTTTCCCTTGCGTTTGAATGTTGATGCCGCTTTGCTTCTGCTGCTCGCTATCCCGCATTTCCGCGCCGCCGGTGGGGCTGTAGAAATGGGTGGTCAGCTGAAACTCGCCATCTTTCGTCAGATCGATGGCAACCGCCTGGACGAAACCGTACCCGGTCAGCTCTTCATTGTCCCAACAGCCGGTCGTTAGGATCAACACCATCAGGGAAGCTACGGCGGCAAACGAACGGGATTTCACGAGGCTACTTCCTCCCAGCGGTCTTTTTATGTAGATGCCGGTTGCGCGGAGCATGGAGCAATAGTTTGCGCGGAACGATCCAGAACACATCCCGCCATTGCTTCAAATCAAGCGGCGCCGCAGGAGCGAGATACGGTTGGCCGATCGAACGCAGCGTGGTCAGATGCAGCAGCGTCAGGATAAAGCCGAACATAATGCCGAGCCCTCCGAATGTCGCAGCCAGAACCATATACGGGAAGCGCAATATCCGGACCGCAATGGCCATATTGTATTGAGGCAGAGAGAAGGAGGCGATTCCAGTCAGAGCGACGACAATGACCATGACGGGCGACGCGATCTTGGACTGGATCGCCGCTTCCCCGATGACCAGCGCGCCGACGATGCTGACCGCGGAACCGATCGGCCTTGGCAGACGTATCCCGGCTTCCCGCAGCAGCTCGAAAAAAAATTCCATAATGAGCGCTTCCAGAAAAGCCGGAAACGGAATCCCTTCCCGGGTATTCAATATGGCCAGCAGCAAGACGGTCGGAATCATCTCGGAATGAAACGTCGACAAGGCGATATACGTGCTGGGGAGCAGCAGCGCGATAACAAAAGCGACCAGCCGGAGCAGACGGATCAAGGACGAAAAAATAGACCGGTGATAATAGTCTTCGCTGGACATGAAAAACTCCAGGAAATTTCCCGGACAGATCAGGATGGAAGGCGTACCGTTTACCATGGCAATGATCTTGCCGTCGAGCAGTGCGGCGATGGCGGTATCGGTCCGCTCCGTATACCGGACCTGGGGAAAAGGCGAATAGCGGGCTTCCCCGAGCCATTCCTCCAGATAGGACGTTTCCATAATTTCTTCCTGGTCGATCTGATCGATCCGGCGTTTGAACTCGCGCAACGTTTCCGGATTCACTGCGCCGTCCAAATAACCGAATGCGAAGCTTCTGCGGCTCTCGGCGCCGGCTGTCCGGTATTCGAATTTCAGTCCCGGCGATTTCAGCAGTCCCCGGATCATGCCGATATTGCTGCCCAGGTCCTCAATCGTGCTGTTATGAGGCCCTTGGACAACAGGTTCGTTAACCGGCTCGCCAACTTGCCGCTGAGCCACGTCAAGCGCTACATATCCGGTCGCTTTGTCCCATCCGTCCCAGAAGATGACTACTTTCCCGTCCAGCATGCCGGCTACGGACTGCCCGATCGTCTCCATCAACTCGACGGGATGCGAGGTGACGCCGTGCTTGGAGAAAAAACGCATCACATCGTCCGCCGAGATGCCGGCAGCGGGCCCGATTTCGTGCGAAGCCATGTCTTGCAGCGCTTCCTTGACATCGTTAAGCCGCTGGTCCCGAACCAACGTTTCGAAATAAACGGAAACGGCCTTTTGTTCCATATGCGGACCGTAGCTCCAGGGAAGAATAATCAAATCTCCGCAGTTCGCCAGCGTCTCCCCGAGCGCGTGGATATTAGCCTCGAGCTGCTTGGAGATCGGAAGCGAAGGCGAATCGACGCCTGGTGATGACGACGAGCCGCTTTGACCGGCAGCAGAAGAGGGAGGCGTATTATTTCGATGGCCGGGAACGTAATTCCGCATAACGTTCTCCTTGATTTGGAATAGTTTGGAGTTAGAGTTCCCTCAAGAGGAGAAAGATATACCAAAAAGGGCTATCCGGAAAGTCAGTAAAGGCTGACTTGGGACGCCCCGTCTAGAGTCTACCGGATTCCAGGTTACAGCCAAGGTATGCAAAGCAGCTCGGAGGGTAAAGCACAGTGGCAACTCCACCATCATACTCAAGATCTTGTTTTCAAACGTTGCAAGTATTCCTTAGGCGTACAGCCGTTATGCCGCTTGAACAATCATAAAAATGAGGGATATTGTGAATCCCAACCGAGCAGGCGATATCGATTACGCTCCGGTCGCTCGTTGCCAGCAGCAGCTCCGCTTTCCGGATGCGCCGAATGTTGACATAATTCGTAAAGGAGACACCCATTGCTTTTAAAATATCTCGAGAAATAAGCGTAACTCCTTCCAACGAGCTGACTGACTTGCCCCATGTCGATCCCTCGGACATATACTCATCCACATAATCAATCACCTGTCGGATCATCTCGGTGTCAAAGCCGTCAAAAGCTCGCAAAAGCCCTCTGTGATCTCCCCGCAACAGCGTCAGCATAAGCTGTCTGATATACATCCCTGCAGCAATCTCATACCCTTTCGGCTTTTTGACGAATTCCTCCAGAATCGCAAGTCTGTATCCGATCATACAGCTGGCTTTGCGTTTCGTTGGATAAGTTATTCAAGATCGAAAATGAAGCCGTACGGCGTTCGCGTATTGATCAGCAGCGGCTCCGTTACCGGACGTTCTCCGCCCTTGGAGTACGTTACATTGTCGGGCCGGTCCAGCGTAACCTTGTAGCGTCCGTGCGGCACCGGCTGGCCGGCTGCGTCCACCGGATTCCAGGGCACGGTGAAGGTATACCGGTAGCCGGCCTGAAGCGGACCATGAACGACAGGCAGCGTCTGCTCGTAGACGGGCGAGAGCGGCTGATCGTCCTCGCCGACCGATTCGACCTTAAACGTCCATTCGTAGGTATCCAGCACGATATCGTGTCCGGTATTGTTCTGAAAGGAAACGGTGAAAGGGGAAATCTGATCGGCCGGGAGATCCCCGTTAAAGCCGCTTGGAGGATAAAGCGCGGCGACAACGCCGCCGTCCAGATGGATATCTCTCATTTCCGGCTTGTATGGCTCCAGTTTGTCCCTCACCTTGATGTCATAGGTGAAGATGTGACGCTGTCCGTCGAAGACGAGACGGGTGGCAAAAGCACGCGTTTCTCCGGGAACCGGCGGCTTCGTCTCCGAATCGGCGATCGATACGAACTCGGTTGACCCCATCGGTTTTCCATTCGAGTCCATGGCTGTTATTTCGATTTGTTTGCCTGTTAAATCTTTGTTGATGCGGATCATTCCAGACGAGAGCATGCGTTGGCCGCCCGGCAGACGGCTTACCTGAAGCTTTTCCATCTCAAAGTATCCGTCCGGGTCGCGCATATAAGGTACAACGTGATCCGGGAAGCTGCCGATCTTGAGATCGATTTGATTCAAGTTGCCGTTGTCCGGCGAGGCCGGCTGGAACGAAACGTCGGCTCCGAACGCCTCCGCGAAAGTGCGCAGCGGGATATAAGCCTTATTGTTGTAATTAATGACAGGATTATCGCCGGAAACCTCGACAGGCTGGATCGTGACCCCGTTGTAAATAGCGACTTGGCTCGGAAATAAATACGCCTGAAGCGAGTCTGATGCGACAACTGCGGTGGAGGAAGCGACAGCGGCGCCGCAAATAAAACCGATTATATATTTTCTCATCATCGAAATCCTTTCCATAGTTTGTAAAAGATTAGACGGATTCGAAGCCGGAATGTTGCACTGTCGCCGGATATTCCGTTCATTTAATGTAAGGCGCTAATCGAAATATAAGCAGCGAATTATGATAGAATGAAACTATCTGTCAGTTGGGAGAGTGAGAGAAATGGACAATAAAGAACGGTTTTCCAACCGGGTCGAGATGTATGCCAAATACCGGCCGAGCTACCCGGAGGCGGCGATGGATTATTTGTACGACAAGGTCGGTTTGTCGGACGATTGTACGGTGGCGGATATCGGAGCCGGAACGGGGATTTTCTCCAAGCTTCTTGTCGCACGGGGCAGCCGGGTCATTGCCGTGGAGCCGAACGAACCGATGCGCCGCGCAGCCGAAAACGATTTGGCCGGAGAGCGGAACTTTCGTGCGGTTGCCGGGGCGGCGGAGAGCACCGGGCTGCCGGATCAGTCGGTCGACTTTATTGTGTGCGCCCAGTCGTTTCATTGGTTTAATCATGCCGAAGCGCGGATCGAATTTCACCGGATATTAAAACCGGGCGGGAAAGCGGTGCTGATCTGGAATTCGCGGTTATTGAAAGGAACCCCGTTTCTGGAACAATACGAACAGCTGCTGCGGACATTCGGCACCGACTATGCGAAGACGAACCATAAAAACATATCGAGAGAGGCGCTGACTGCTTTTTTCCATAACGGGGATATGCAAGAGGCCCGGTTTATGAACCGTTACGCTCACGATTTCGAGCAGCTCAGCGGCAGAATGCAGTCCTCCTCGTATATTCCGGTTTCCGGCGATCCGGCTTACGAACCGATGATGGTGGAGCTGCGGAACGTGTTCGAGCGGACGAACCAGGACGGAGTCGTGTTTTTCGACTACGAGACCGAGGTGTATTGGGGCGAGGTTTAAATAAGCGTACACATAGAAGGGACCGGCAGGGAAACGCCCGAAGCTCGGCGTCGCCAACCGGTCCCTCTTTGTTTATTCAGGAGCCGTCTTTCTCGCATGACAGATCCGCATCCTTATTTTGTATGAGAAGCTGGAGCAGATCGTACAACCGGCTGCGTTGGGCGATGGATAAATTTTTGAGCAGTTGGTCCGCCACCTCGGACTGAACGGCAAGGATAGGTTCCAGATGAGCTTGCGCGAGCTCCGTCAATTGTATAAGGGTCGCCCTGCGGTCTGTCGGGTCGGGTACGCGGACGAGTAGGTTATCGTTCTCCAGCGCATCGACAAAATCGGTGACCGTACGGGCTTTAATTCCTAATACGGCCGCCAGCTCGTTCATGCGGATTTTGCCAGCTTCGGCTACGGCGGACAATACGCGCAGGCGGGGTGCGGAGACGGGATAAGGGATGTGGACAGCGGTAATCCGGGCGTTGAATTCTCTCTGCATATAATGAGTGGCGCGAACTAACGTATGGATAACGTCGATGGATAAAGGATCGTTGGAATGGGGGGGCATGCCCGCAGCTCCCTTCAACTAAAGAGTAGACTCACTAAAAAGCCGTTGTTTCAAATTGTACATGAAACGGATGGACGAAGGCAAATCTAAAGGAGCGCGAGGTGCGGCTTCTGGTTAGATGACGAACAAGGCGTTCCAGAGCAAAACTGGCAACATCCGGCACCGTCACTCACTCGGTTGCCGGCTTTACCAACTTATTCGGGTCTCTCTGAACGACTAGTCACGTTTATGCGGCAGCCCACTTGACGGGAACTCCAAAATCATTTATCTTTAATTTAAGATATAAAAGTTTAAGAATTGAGTGAGGAGAGACTTTACTATGACAACATTCCGTACTATCGAAGGTATTTTCAGAGGTGCGCCATTCCATATGGTAGGAGACGGCTTCCGGGTGTCCAACTATTTTCCGTCCGGCAACAACTTTCAGCACCGGATCAGCCCGTTCATTCTGATGGACTATAACGCTCCGTTTGTTTTCCCGCCCAGCCCGTCGGTAAAAGGGGTAGGCGCCCATCCGCACCGCGGGTTCGA
Organism: Paenibacillus sp. MAH-35; assembly: GCF_058135425.1. Taxonomy (NCBI): domain Bacteria; kingdom Bacillati; phylum Bacillota; class Bacilli; order Caryophanales; family Paenibacillaceae; genus Paenibacillus; species Paenibacillus sp. MAH-35. Next base: position 43,039 of record NZ_JBYUPU010000007.1, on the reverse strand, counting down.
GACAGTGACGATCGCTTACGAGGGCTCGATCGAGCACCATGACAATTACGGCAATCACGGTATTATCGGGCCCGGCGACGTACAGTGGATGACAGCGGGATCGGGACTGCTGCATAAGGAGTATCACGAGACTGAGTTTTCGAAGCGCGGCGGTTTGTTCCAGATGATTCAGCTATGGGTGAATCTGCCCAAGGCTCACAAGATGCATGCGCCTAAATATCAGGAGCTGCTTCACGCGCAGATGGGGCGGGTGGAGCTTCCGGACGGCGGCGGGACGGTGCGGGTGATCGCCGGCGAATACGAAGGCGTCGCAGGACCGGCGTCCACGTTTACGCCGATTCACTTGTTCGACATGACGCTGAAACTTAACGGAAAGGCGGCGTTCGAACTGCCGTCAGCGTATAACACCGCGGCTCTGGTCCTGAAGGGCGAGGCGAAAGTAAACGGCGATCGCACCGCCCAAGAAGGAGACTTCGTCTTGTTCGGCAACAGTCCGGGCGCAATTTCGATCGAGGGGTTGGCGGACGATACGGTCGTTTTCGTCTTAAGCGGCGAACCGATCAACGAGCCGATCTACCAGCACGGCCCCTTCGTGATGAACAGCCGGGAGGAAATTATCAAGGCGTTTCAAGATTTCCAGTCCGGCAAGATGGGCAGCACCGATTTTTAAGCGCCGGAAGTGTATAATAGTGGAGCGGGGAAAACCCTGCTCTGCTATTTTTGAGTTGGAAGAGAGCCGAGAGTCAGGACGGAGAGGAGATACTTTATGACTAGACGTCGTGTGTTTACAGGTTCGCCTTGGGAGCCGGTGGTCGGTTACTGCCGTGCCATCCGGATCGGGGACCGGATCGAAGTAGCGGGTACAACTGCGATGCAGCAAGGGGAAGTTGTCGGCGAGGGGGATGCTTACGAGCAAACCCGATTTATTTTGCTGACGATCGAGAAAGCGTTGAACGAATTGGGAGCTTCGATGTCCGACGTAGTCCGGACAAGGATGTTCGTTACCGATATATCGAAATGGGAGGAGATCGGGAAAGCGCACGGCGAGTTTTTCCGAGACATCCAACCTGCGGCGACGATGGTTGAAGTACAAGCGCTTATCGATCCGCGTCTGATGGTGGAGATCGAGGTCGAGGCGATCGTGGAAGAGGCGTAGGGAGTAGGTGGCCGGGTGTGGTCGGAGTTCTGGATGATATTTTCAAGTATACATAATAAATATTATGTAACCATCAATGTGTATCGAAGAAACAAATACGACTATCACTAAGTCTTATCCGCTACGGAACCTGGTAAACCCGACAGTAGGAGGCAGCACAATGGGTATTGCAATCCGACAAGAAGAAATCGAGGATGTTACTGAAGTCTATCGTGTCATTCAAAAGGCCTTTGAGAATGCGGATTATTCGGATCATGACGAGCATCACCTGGTAAACAGGCTTCGAAATTCGACGAAGTTTATACCGGAGTTGTCCCTTGTAGCTTAATACGAAGACAAAATCGTCGGATACATTTTGTTTACAGAAATAAAAGTCGGTGATCGGGTTCTGGTTGCGCTTGCGCCTGTTGCTGTAATGCCGGACATGCAAAGTAAGGGGATCGGAAAGCAGCTGATTACGGAAGGACACCAAATCGCCGCACGGCTTGGGTATCAGGGTTCCGTTGTACTGGGCCATGAGAAGTATTATCCGAGGTTCGGTTATAAAAAAGCAAGTTTATATGGGATACAAGCGCCGTTTGATGTATCTGAAGACAGCTTTATGGCCGTTGCGCTGACGGATGGCGGTCTGTCAGGTGTCCATGGGGTTGTCGAATATGCGAAAGAATTTTTTGAAAAGTAGAGAATCAGCTGGGAGGCTTCTTGCCCGGGAGGAATCCCTTAACGTACAAGCTTACGACGAAGCTGAACACTCTTGTTCAGTTACTCGTTGGGCTGCCTTTGTTATTACCCGAGAAGGTGTGAAACCAAAAACGCCGGAATCCGCAAACCGCGGACAACCGGCTTTTTTGGCGTTGCGTCTTACTCGGACCGGCTTCGGGCCGTCTGCAGACGGCTGGCCGCTTCCTTGAACAGTAGCTCGACCTCAACCGCGCCTGCGCGAAGATCGGTGTCTTGGCCCAGACGGAGGGATTGTTCCAGTCTCTGCAAAATGGTATCCACCTGTCTCATGGCGATCGCGATGCTGTTGGTATCAGTGGACTGGAGCTCTATACGGGTCCGGTCCAGCTGCTCTTTTTCCCGGGCGACCCGGGAACGCATCTCCCCGAAGATGCGGAGCTGCTTGAGCATCTGATCCGTCCGCCGCTGCAAGGCATTCAGCTCCCGGCCGAAGGCGTTTAACTCCGCATTGGCCTGTATCACATCAAAGGCGGCCGCTTGTTCGGTTTGATCGAGAAGCGTCTGTATGCGTTGACGTTCGCGGACCAGCTCATCGAGCGGGTAACCGGACTCGGAGCGAAGCCGGTCGATCGCGGCCGAAACTTCGGAGAAATGGCCCGCTGCTTGCCGGACAGAGGAGGAGGCGCTTTTCTCTACGTTTACAATTCCGTTTACTTCCACAGCCATACTATCGACCTGACTGGACCATGCTTTCGTATCCCGGTAGAGCCGGTAAACTCGCACAATCGGGCTGAATACGGAAAAAAATGGCACTTTACACGCCAAAAGCTCGGCTTGGAGCGGTTCGGCCTGCCGGTGCAGGGCAAGCAGTCTATTCTCGATGTCCGCTAATGCCCGCTGTGTCCGTCCCTGAACGAAACCTTGCCCCAATCCTCTAAACGGTTCGGCGGCAATAAGCGCATTCAACCGGGTCATTTGGTTCTGTTGCAGTTTAATCGCTTTTCGGAGCCGTTTTTTGGTTACGCTCCGCTTAAGTCCTAATACCACCAATAGAAAAATCAATCCTGCGACGAACAGAGCAAATAGCAACCCGAGCAGATTGGATACGATAAAAGACAGCGCGCTGTCGGCCAGGTCGTCCAGGATCGATTCGAATCGGTACAAATCATCCACCTGAGGCAGCCCCCTTAAGGAAATCAGCTATCCTGCAGGACTGTCGTTTGCGTAGTACTATCAATCGAACAGGTCCCCAAAAATATCCATTACATTTTTTTTGCGCTTGTATTTCGGATGATGCTTGTCATAATATTGCGGCTCCGAGTAGGCGGGAGGGCGTTCCTCATAACCGGTTCTCCGTTCGGGCTGCGGCTCCTGTCTGTCATACCATTGATTGAACGGCTCGCGTACTTCTCGGACACCCGCCATCAATTTGTCGAGCTCCCCGCGGTCCAGCCAAACCCCTTTGCACGAAGGACAGATGTCGATCAGGATGCCTTCCTTTTCGACTTCACGCATCTTTACATCGTCACAGATTGGGCAATTCATGAGTGGGATGTCAGCCTCCTTGAATATCGGAATGGTAACTGCTTTTACCTTAACACGATATCCGGCGGCATGCAAAAAAGAGGTGCCGGGACGAACAGTTTTTCAAGGGAAGGGAAAGGATTATCGGGATACGAAGAGGGACTCCCAATTGAATCAAACCGGAATAACAAAAACCCGCCAACCGCCGAATACGATTCGGAAGGGAGCGGGTCTGTTTGCTATTCAGCTCAACCGGCCGGCTTGCCGGAGCCGGACATACTGATCTCAATCGCACCGCGAACGAAACCGCCGGATTGCCGAAGCAGCTGCACGGCCGGTTCATATGAAGAACCGGTTGCGATCATTACTGTGGCGGTCTTCACATCGCCGCGGGTCGCCCGGAAAGCTTGTTCCACGACATCGTCCGGGGCGCCGGTCGCCCGCTGGATAATGCCTTTCGCCCGGTTGACCAGCTTGAAGTTCGTCGCCTGCAAATCGACCATCAGATTGCCGTACACTTTGCCCATCTGAATAAAGGAGGCGGTCGTGAGCATGTTCAGGATCATCTTTTGCGCCGTTCCGGCTTTCAGCCGCGTTGAGCCGAGCACGGCTTCCGGCCCGGTGATCGCTTCGATCGCGATGTCCGCGTACTTGCTCATGACCGAATCGGGATTGTTGCATACGCAGACGACAGCCGCTCCGGCTTCCTTCGCTTTTTTCATCGCGCCGATTACATAAGGGGTCCGTCCGCTGGCTGCGATCCCGACCACGACATCGTGCACGCCAATGCCGCGTTCCCCGATATCCGATGCGCCGAGCGCTTCGTCGTCCTCCGCACCTTCCACCGCACAGCGAATAGCCGTATCCCCGCCGGCTATAATTCCCTGCACCATCTCCGGTTCCGTCCCGAATGTCGGCGGACATTCGGAGGCGTCCAGGATGCCCAGCCGTCCGCTCGTTCCCGCTCCGACATAAAACAATCTGCCGCCCGCACGGAAGCTGGCGACAATCGCATCGACCGCCTTTGCAATCTGAGGCAATACGGCCCGGACCGCAGAAGCGACCCGCTGGTCTTCGTCACTCATCATCTGAAGCATGCCCAGTGTCGGCGCCTGATCGATGTCGCGGGTATGTTCATTTTGCTGCTCCGTCAGGAGACGCTCCAAAGCGCGATTCATATTCATAAAAGTCCCTCCACAACTGTTTTATCGAGGCTGCAACTCATAGGGGTGAATGGATTTCCTTTCGGTATCTTTTGTCTAACTATAAACGATCAAGGCGAGGCTTGTAAAATAAATTTTTATGAATAAATATTTATGTTGAAATAATATTTCACGATGATATAATGGGCGTGTGGGAAATGAAAATAAATTTTACCACAGACCTTATGAGTGAAATTTTGTGTCAGTTCATAAGGCGTGTGTAAGCGTTGTCAGTCATCCGGGTCCTTATATCGAGCGGATTTATCCAAGCGGGGTGTCTGAGGAAAAAAGCGAGGGGAGGGCAACAGGGAGATGGGGAATCTGGAATACCGCCATTATGAAAGCGGTAACGAAGAGGCCATTGTTCAACTATGGAACGAATGTTTGCATCACGATCCGATTACGCCGATCAGACTGCGCAATATGGTGCTGCTTGACGCTAATTTCGATCCGGAAGGGCTGTGTCTCGCCTATGAAGACGGCCGGCTTGTCGGCGCGGTGTATGCCGTCAGGCGGTTGTTGCCGATGCACGGGACGGAGCTAGAGCCGGATAACGGATGGATTCCGTTTTTCTTTGTCGCTCCGGATCGGCGAAGGCAGGGAATCGGCAGCAGACTGATGGAGGAAGCGCTGGACTTTTTGCAGCGGTTGGGACGCAAGCACGTATTTTTCTCATCGTATGCGCCGAACTATTTCACACCCGGCGTGGATGAAGCAAGCTACCCGGACGGTTACGCCTTCCTGCTGAAACACGGGTTCGCCAAGCTGTATTCGCCGGTGGCGATGGACTATTCGCTGGTCCGGTACGCAGCGCCTGAAGACGTCAAACGGTTGAAACGAACACGGGAGGACGAAGGGTATGCGTTCAGATTGGCGCAGGACCGGGATCTCGTTGATGTGATCCGGTTTGCGGCGGACCTGTTCACCCCCGACTGGGGAAGAGCGATCCGGGAAGGACTGCTGCGCGGTCTGCCGATGTCCGCGATCCATGTCGCCCGCTTCGAAGGCAAGCTGATCGGGTTCTGCATGCACGGCGGCTACGAGGGCGTGCTCGAGCGGTTCGGACCGTTCGGTGTCGCTCCGGCGCATCAAGGGAAGGGACTCGGCAAAATTATGCTGCACGATTGTTTGTCGAACATGAGGGCTCAAGGACTTCATGGAGCATGGTTTTTGTGGACCGGGGAGACGACGACGGCCGGGCTGCTGTACAAAAAGCTTGGTTTTCAAGTGACGAGGCGGTTTCACGTATGCCGGAAAAGCTTCTGACGTCCCCGTAATACCTTACTGGCCGCGTCGTCCATCCGGTTTCCCGGAGAAAGCAGAGAAGTGTAATCATTCATCTATCATTCAGGGAGGTCTTTTCGTATGAACAAAAAAATGGCAGTACGCGCAGTAAGCCTCGCCGTCACGTCGGCGCTGGCAGTCAGTCTGGCCGCATGCGGCTCGGGCAAAGAAGGCAGCGGAAGCGACGACGGCAAGAAAGGTCCGGTGACGCTCACGCTGCTGTCCCACTACGCCGGAGCGCAGGAAGAGAAGCTGAAGCCGTATGTGGATATGTGGAACAAGGACCATCCGGACATCCAGGTGAAGCTCGAGCCAGTGGACTTCGGGGAATTGCTGAAAACGATCCAAGCGAAGCAAACGGCCGGGCAGGTCGCCGATATTATGCACGTCTATTCGCTATGGGGCGGCCAACTGACGAAAAACAAAGTGCTGGCCGAGCCGCCGGCCGACGTGATCGACGACGTCAAGAAAAATTACCCGGACGCATCCGTAAAAGGCGCCTCCATCGGCGGCAAAATATACGGCTTCCCGACGGAAGTAAACGCTTACGCCTTGTTCTATAACAAAAAACTGCTGAAGGAAGCCGGATTCGACAATCCGCCGAAAACATGGGATGAGATGTACAACATGGCCAAGACGCTTACGAAAAAGGACAGCTCCGGCAAAATTACGCAGCAAGGCTTCGGCTTCGTTCGCGGGTACGCTTCGATCGTCGACCAGCCGTTCATGTCGCTTATGGCGACGGCGGGCGGCCAGCTGATCAGCGACGATCTGACCAAGGCGCAGCTCGATTCCGACGCAGGCAAGAAAACGATGGATTATGCCGCGAAGTTTTACAAAGACGGAATCGCGGACGTCTCGTTCAGCGTAAGCAAAACGTTCCCGGCCGAGCAAACGGCGATGACGATTCAGGCGGGCTGGTATGCCGGTTCGCTTGCCGGCACGATGAAGGAGGCCTACCAGAATATCGGCGCGGCGCCGCTTCCGTCTCCGGACGGCTCGAAGAAAGGTTCGATCGCCTATACCTGGATGTGGGGCGTCAACAACAAATCGAAATATCAGAAGGAAGCATGGGAGTTCCTCAAATGGTTCAATACGGTATCGGTTAAAGACGGCTTGACGCCGGAAGGCGGGTTCCTGCTGGATGCCTTCAATTCGCTGTCGACCCGCAAGTCCGACCTTGACGCGAAGCCGATCAAGGACAAATTGGCCGGAGATGCCGTGCTGAAAACGTTCGTCGACGCTTTGAACTACGCGTTGCCTGAGCCGAACCCGGCTGCCGGAACGGAAATCCAGGATATTTTGTTCAAGCAGATCGAGAGCACCTGGACCGGTCAAACGACGCCGGAAGCAGCCGTACAAGCGGCCCAAAAAGACATTCAGTCCAAGCTCGCGAACTAATCCTAGAGCATCATACGAGGGCCGTTGCGATCCGATCCATAGGGCCGGTCGCTCCGGCCCGTTACCCTACATCTGCTTCTAGCAGCACCCGATTGGAGGATTGGCATGAGCGGAAATGGCAAACTGAGCCGCGGCCAAGGACTTCTGGGCTGGTTGTTTTTATCGCCGGTCATCGTGTTTTACGCGATCTTTTTCCTTGTGCCGTTAATCTTCTCGTTGTTTTTAAGCTTTACGGAATGGGGCGGCTTCGACTTGACGCTGATCGAATGGGTCGGCCTCAAAAACTATAAAGCGCTGTTCGCGGACGGCTCGACCTTTTTGAATCCGATCATCAAGAACACGTTCGTGTTCGCCTTCGGTACGGTCGGCCTCTCGTTTTTCATCGCTCTGTTCGTCGCTTACACGATTACCCGTCTGCGCTTCGAAGGGTTTTGGCGGACGCTGTACTTCCTGCCTACCGTGACGACGGTCGTAGCGGTCGGGAACGTGTGGCTGTATTTGTACAACCCGACGAACGGGCTGATTAATGCCGTGCTGAACAAGCTGGGCGTCTCGTCGATCAAATTTCTGGACGATCCGAACACGGCGCTCGCTTCGATTATCGTCGTGGGCGGCTGGCTCGGAATCGGCAGCTCGGTGCTGATTTTGACTGCAGGGCTTAAGGCGATCTCCGACGATTATTACGAGGCGGCGACGATCGAAGGAGCGGGGCTCGGGGCCATTTTCTCGAAGATTACGCTGCCGCTGCTCAAGCCGTCGATTTTGTTCGTGCTAATTACTTCCTTTATAGGAGGATTGCAATCGTTCACCTTGTCGCTCGTCATGACCAAAAACGGCGGGCCCGGCAATTCGACGAACGTCGGCGGGCTGGAGATGTATAATCAGGCGTTTTCTTACGGCAATTGGGGAATTGCCAGCGCGATGGCATTTGTTCTGTTCATCTGCGTCTTTATCGTCACGATCATTCAACTGACTGTATTTCGCCGGGGAGGGGTGGAGAGCTACACATGAAACCGAAAAAATTTCCGTGGTTTTCGTATACGGTCATTATCATCGGCAGCATCATGATGGTATTCCCGTTTCTCGAGATGATTTTCTCCTCCTTCAAAGGAACGGCGGACTACAACCGGCTTCATTATTCGTTATTCCCGGAAACGTTCGAGACGAGCAATTATGCGACGGCGTTCGAGCAGTTGAAGCTGGGGCTGCTGTTCAAGAACAGTCTGGTCAAGTCCGTCGTGACGACGGTGATCGTGCTGCTGACGAGTTCGCTTGCCGGTTATGCACTGACGAAGCTGCGGTTTCGCGGTCAGAAAGTTCTCTTTCGCTTCATTCTGGCGACGATGATGTTCCCGGCGTTTCTGTTTCTGATCCCCAACTTTTACATCATGGTTCATTTCCCGTTCGTCGGAGGCAACGACTGGATGGGCGAAGGCGGGGACGGGGGGATGGCGAAATATATGCTCGCGCTGATTCTGCCCTTCACGGTCAGCGCGTTCGGCATCTTCCTGATGCGCCAGTTCATAATGACGATCAACGATGCTTACATCGAGGCCGCCCGGATCGACGGAGCGTCCGAGCTGCGGATTTTCTTCCAGCTTATTCTCCCGATGACGGTACCGGCGCTCTCGACGCTGGCGATCTTCGAATTTATCGGCAGCTGGAACGAATTTATCTGGGCGCTGCTCATGTACACGGTCAACAAAGATTTGGCGACATTGCCGGTCGGCATCCAGCAGCTCAAATCCCATCTCGATGCGAATATGACACAGCCGCTCGTCAATGCGGCGCTCGTCATCAGCACCGTCCCGATTTTGATCGTGTTCATCTTCCTGCAGAAATATTACGTACGAGGCATGATGAATACAGGCTTGAAAGAGTAGCCATTTGATTTGCCAAACGATTATTGGATACAATGAAAAGGAGATCGAATCGATGACGGAACAAACCAAAAAACATATATTGGCGATTAGCGCGCATGCGGGAGACCAGGAGCTGACGGCGGGAGCGACGATCGCGAAGTATACGCAGGAAGGCCATAAGGCGACGTTCCTCCACCTCACTCCGGGAGAGAAAGGGCATCCTCGCCTGACTCCGGACGAATACGCGAAGCAGAAAATCGAGGAATCGTATAAAGCAGCGGAAATACTCGGAGCTGACGTCCGTTATTTGCAATACAAGGATGCGGAAATTCCGGTTGACGAGCAGATCAAATACGAAGTGGCGGACGTCATCCGCGAGCTGAAGCCGGACATCATTATTACACACTGGAAACACAGCATCCACAAAGACCACGCGAACACGCATAAGATTGTAGAAGATGCGCATTTTTACGCTGCGCTCAAAACGATCGAGAGAGAGCTGCCGGCGCACTATACCCGGAAAATCTACTTCTCGGAAAATTGGGAAGATATGCACGAGTTCGTACCGGAAGTGTTCGTGGATATTCCCGAGGAAGCGTTCGACGCCTGGGTCCGGGCGCTGAGCGTATACGCATTCGCCCGCGGCGAGACGTACGGCTTCCCCTATATCGACTATTACAAAGCGTTGACGGTCGTCCGCGGAGCGCCGGTATACTTCAAGCGGGCACAAGGATTTATGGTACCGAGGGGAGGACTAAACAAGCGCCTCCAATGGTTTGAATAATAAGGCCGGCAACTAGAAAAGGTGGAATTCATGTGAACGGCGGATTGGTTCGGATACGGGAAATGATCGGGCAAATTACGCCGTCGGAGCGTATTATCGCGGATTATATTTTGGCTCACCCGCATGAGCTGGCGCATATGTCTGTCGCGGATCTGGCCGAGCGGAGCGGAGGCAGCCAGGCAGCCATCATCCGGCTGTGCAAATCGCTCGGGCTGAAGGGTTACCCGGAATTAAAGATGAAAGTGATCGGCGATCTGCAGTCGCAGGAACGGTATGAGTATCGCGAGTTTCGTCCCAACGACCCGATCGATACGATCGTGCAGAACGTGTCGTACAACAATGTGCAGTCGATCCTCGATACGATGAAAATCTTGGATCTCCATCATCTGCAGCAGGCGGTGGAGGCGCTGAGCAAGGCGAGCCGGATTTTCTTCTACGGCGTCGGCGCCTCCAACCTGATCGCTCAGGATGCCCAGCAAAAATTTTTGCGGATCAACAAGCCGTCGTTTACGTTTACCGATCCGACGGTGCAGCTGACTGCGGCCGTCACCGTCCGGTCGGACGATGTGGCGGTCGGCATCTCTTATTCGGGCGAGACGAAGCCGGTTATTCAAAGCTTGATCTATGCGAACGAAGTGGGTGCGCCGTCAATCGGCATTACCAAGTACGGCCACACGACGCTGGGCAGCATTGCCGCGATTCCGCTTCATATCGCTTCGACGGAGAACGAAATCCGGAGCGGAGCGATGGCGTCACGGATTGCACAGCTGAACCTGATCGACATTTTGTATCTCGGCGTCGCCAGCGCCAACTTCGAAGAAGCGGTTCAATATTTACAGCGGAGCCGCAATGTGCTGGGGGATATGGAGAAAATCGAAACCCGAAAATAGGAGGGAAACCTATTGGCAACCATCAACCGGCAGCCAATCTATGCGGGAGTGGATGTGCTCGCACGCGCTCCGTCCGCCTATCTGGGCGGCAAGCGGTTTGGCCTGCTCTCGAATCATACGGGGATTACACGCGATTACCGGTCTACGATAGACGTAAGCGCAAGACTGGAAGCAGGGAAGCTGACCGCTTTGTTCGCCTGCGAACACGGTATCCGCGGGGAGCGGCAGGCGGGAATTTTGTTCGAGGATGAGACGGAGCCGGAGTTGGGGATTCCCGTCTACAGCCTGTACGGGAAGTTTCGGGCGCCGACGCCCGAGATGCTGGATACGGTCGATGCGCTCGTATTTGACTATCAGGATTTGGGCGTCCGGTTTTTCACTTATTTAACGACGTTAATTTATACGATGCAGGCTTGTGCCAAAGCCGGCAAAGAGCTGATCGTTCTAGACCGGCCGAATCCGCTCGGCGGCTTGTCGGTCCAAGGGGGACTTCTCCGCGAAGGCTACCAGTCGATGGTCGGAGGCTGGAAAATCCCGATCTTGACGGGGCTGACCATCGGGGAATTCGCCAGACTGGTGAACGCCGAATCGGGCATGAACTGCAACCTGCAGATCGTTCCGCTGGAAGGCTGGACGCGGAACATGGAGTTTCCGCAGACCGGCATGCCATGGACGATGCTGTCCCCGAATATGCCGACGATGGATACGGCGCGCGTCTATCCCGGCACCTGCTTGTTCGAAGGAACGAATCTGTCCGAGGGAAGAGGGACGACGCGTCCGTTCGAGCAGATCGGGGCTCCGTGGATGGACGGCAGACGTGTCGCCGAAGCGTTGAACCGGCGCGGACTGCCAGGCGTCATCTTTTATCCGGCCTATTTCACTCCGATGTTCTCCAAGCATCAAGGCGCGATATGCGGCGGGGTTCAATTGTACGTAACGGAACCGGAGAAGTTCCTGCAAGTCCGCACCGGGTTGTATATGCTGGAGCAAATCCAGAAGATGCATCCGGACGATTTCGCCTGGCTGCCGCCGTTCAAGGAAGGCTCGAAGTCGTTCATCGAGCTGCTGACCGGCAGCGACGTCGTGCTGAAGACGCTGCACGAGCCTGGTGCCGCCGAGCGAATCGCAGACGAATGGGATAAGGAAGCGGCGGATTGGGCCAAGACGCGCGTGCCTTATTTGCTTTACGAGTGAGGGTGAACCGAATATTGTGTAGTGTAACCCTCGGCTGAGCAGCCGGGGGTTTTCATTTGGATAGAAGCCAAGCCGAAGGATCAATTGAAAACCGCTGCTCTTTTCCCCCTACGGTCACATAAGTATGGTATGATTTGGTTACCAGTTCCATATTTAGCCGTGATTCCGGAGGAGGCGGAGCATTGCTTCGACTCTAACAGAGAGGGGCCTTACGGATGAGAATTTCCTCGCCGGGTATGATCGCTTCTATCGGGTGCATCATTTTAAGTATGATCCTATTATTCTGGAATCCATACTCCGGGTCCCGGGCGGGAACGGATACGATTGTCCTCCTTACGATCATGGTCATTTTGCCCGCTTGTCTAGGTGTAACCGCTTCCTTATTCAGATTGCGGGTACTGATGATTATCGTGTTCGTCTGGTCTTTGCCTTATGGCCTTTATTTGACTGTGGCCGCCGTACCGAGTCTGTTCAACCTGTTTGGTGCCGTCCTTCTTTTCTATCTCGTATCCGCCTTAACGATGAAAAAATCCAGGGTAGATTAATTGAGAAATGGCGAGGTGATCGGATGTACGTCAAAGTATTCAATTACGTTCCGGAGCTGATCCGGCTGGGTGATGCGGATTATACGCAATATTTGGATGATCTGACCGAAGAGCTATCCGCCAATCAGCCCAAACAGTGGATGATCCGGGCCAGCATTGAAAATGCGACCAAGCCATTCGTCGCTGATCCGAACCGGGATCAATCGTTTCAGAAGCTGCTCGATTTCGATTTACGCCAGTTATCCTGCGAAACCGCCAATCATGTCTTTCATCTGTTGCCGTGCCCGATCGATGACATTTCGATCCACATCCTGCCCGCCATCGAGTCCAAAGGGGGAGGGTGCTGCTACGCGCCTGGCAAATTCCTTCTCGGGATTCGATGTGACGAGCTTGCTCCGATGCGGTTAAAGCGGAATATTGCCCACGAATACAGTCATACGGTACGATACACCCAGGAAGCCCTGATCGACTCGCCAAATAAATCCGTTTTTCCGTCTTCCAAAACAATGCGGGGGTACTTGGCCTATGAAGGATTAGCTATGGTTTTGGGGGACTCCTTATATCCTCATCCCGGTTTCCCTCCCTATGAGGTTTCCGCCGAAAGCGAAGCAGCCTTCTGGGAAAAAATCGATTTGGATGCTTCAGGCACAGATGCCTACATCCGCTTTATGACGAAACGGGCGTATGAGATCTCCTCCAGAATTGTGAGCAGCTATATCGCCAAACATGAGATTTCGATCGTCGAAGCCCATTCCAGAACGGATAAGGAATTGTACTGGAAAAGCGGTTATCCGTTTATACGGTAAATTCGAATTCAAGCCAGACGCGATTCAACCCGAAACGCGTCTTTTTGTCACTCGTTCGCTTCGTCCCGGTATGCCCTCGGCGACATACCGTTCAACAGACGAAAGAGCTTCGAGAAGTAGTGGACGGAGGCAAAGCCGTGCTTCTCGGCAATCTCCGTAATGCTGATGGACGTATGGCGCAAGTCTTCCTTTGCCCGGTTGATCCGGAACTGATTGATATATTGCGTAGGCGGCAAACCTGTTGCCTGTTTGAACAGTTCGAAAAAATAACCGCGGCTTACGCGCATTTCTTTGTAGTAAGATTCCAAAGGTTTTACCAGGCCGTGCAGCAGATCCTGATCCAATCGTTCCAACACTTTGTACATTCGCCGGTCCGGGAACCGGTCGTCTCTCAGTACGAAGCTCAGGAAAAACTCGATAAAATGCAGAAAATAGCTTTGCAGCTTGATATTGCGAATGTATGTTCGCTCATTGGGATAATGATTTTCTGTATAAAATTTTTCGAACAGATCCGTCCATACCCGCAGCTTCTCCACTTTCAAATATTCTGGAATTTCATAGGGGAAAGGGGCGCTGACCAAGGAAACATTCAATTGTGATGCGTCATAACAGATCATACTGGGATGATTGAACCAGGCACGACGATCGATGTGGCTCCAATCGAAATAACAGCAAATATGAACCATCGGTATTATACTGTCGGCGATCCAATCGTGCTGCTGCCCTGCCGGGATATAGACCAGAGAACCCGGATCGGTCCGGTAAACGCGCCCGCAAGTTCGTAAGCTCCCGCTTCCTTCGCTGATCAAATAAATCGATGAGCTATAACAGTGACGATTGAGGCTCGTCTGTCCCTTGGAAAACGGATAGCGGGTTGCATAGTGGACATAGGGGTGATAGGCAGCGAAGTTCATACCCGTTCACATCCTTTCCTCAGTAATCGCAGCATTGACATGACGATTGTACAAAAGGACGACGGTCGTGTAAATACATCAACAGTCGGAGTTGCTACAATATTCGCTGAAGGATCATTATTCCCGAGGAGTGAACGTGAGGATGGATAGCAGCTTTCTGTTGACGGATGAACAAATGATGCAATTCATTACGAAAGGCTACCTGGTGCTTCAGAACGACTTGGACCCGCAACTGCATAAGAAGGTAATGGATACGATCTATCGGGTATTGCATGAGGAAGGCAATCCGGGCAATAATATTTTGCCGCGTGTCCCAGAGATTATGGAGTTTTTCGATACACCTATGGTAAAAGGCGCTTTAACGAGTGTGTTGGGAACCGATTACTATATGCATCCGCACCGCCACTGCCATTATAACAAGCCGGGAAGCCAGATGCCGGGAGGGGGGCAATGGCATAAAGACGGGTATTGGTCCTCGATGCGCAGTCACCGGCCGTGGTGGGCGATGATCTTTTATTACACGCAGGATATAACCGAAGATTTGGGACCGACCGCGATTATGCCGGGGACCCAGTATTACGAGAAGTTTATCGGCGATCGCGGAGAGACTCTCCTGCCGACCGGCAAAGCGGGTACAATGGTGCTTGTGCATTTCGACTTGTGGCATAAAGCTTCGCTGAACGTGTCCAGCCTGGACCGTTACATGCTCAAATTCCAGTTTGTCCGTTTGCGCGCGCCTGAAAATCCGACATGGAATCATCGCAGGAAGGAAATGATCGTTCCCCCTGGAACGCCTGCCGTTCATTTGAATCTATGGAGAGATGTATGGGATTGGCTGCGCGGCGAACACACAACTTGTATGGCTGCTGCGGCTGTAGATGATTTCACGCTGCAAAAGGTATCGCAAGATTTGAAGTCGGAGGACGAATCCGTTCGGGCTCAGGCTGCGGACCGGCTGGGATTGTGGGGAGACGCCGGCGCTTCATTGGCGCCTGCACTTGGACAATTGTTGGACGATACGGAGACGACAGCTTTGAATGCCGCTTACGCTCTTGGCCATATGGGGCCAAAAGGTATTGATGAATTAATCAAACATGTAACCGAAGGAACCACACAGGTCGCAGAGCGGGCCGCATACGGGCTGCAAGGTGCCTCAGCCGGGGCGATCCCCGGTCTTCTGCAAGTATTGCAGCACAAGGACGAGAAGAGTAGAGCATTGGCAGCCTTCGTGCTTGGCATGATCGGCCCCCAGGCAAATGATGCAGTTCCGGCGCTGATCGCGAGTATTCAAGATGAAAGCGAATGGGTGCGCCGTAATGCGGTCGAAGCTTTGGGTATAATCGGGAATGCAAGCGGCGAGGTCGTACCGGCATTGGCGCAGGCTCTGATAGCTTCACTGCTCAATGAAACGGAAGAGAGGGAGCAGACGAGCGATATGTATGTGAATAAGCAAAAGTATATATCCAATAAGATCGGATATACGGCTGCATTGTCCTTGCTGCGAACGGGTAAGGATGGAGATGCCGGGCTAGTCGTCCGTTCCCTTGAGAAAGCGCTCCATAGCAAAGACCGGTATGTTAGAGCTTATGCCTCCGAGGCGCTTACCCATCTTCGGACCGTGGAAGCCTTGGACGTTTTGATCCGCTATTACCGAACTTCCAGATGGTGTCCCGATACCAGCAAAGCGAGTACGTTTTAACCTCCGAGCTTAAATCATTGAGAAAAGGCCTTGCTCTTTCTGTAGAAGGAGCAGGGCCTTTGCATGCTTACGGGATTAATGATACGCCCGTTCTCTCTGCTTGCTGAATGCGACGAATGCCGCAAATACGAGGAGGATGATTCCCGTAAACATAAATCCTTCGCTGATCCCCAAGGACAGCCACCCGAGAACGGATGATCCGGCGACTACACCGAGTGAGAAAAAGGCGTAGAAATAGCCGTACGCTTTCCCCCGAAGCTCCGCCGGTGTTGCCCGAATGAGCATCGTATTGATGGAGGGGAACAAAAAGGCGAAGCCGACTCCGTATAGACCTAACACGATATAAAGCACAGCCGTTGTCTCAGACTGGCCGATCAGCAGCTGGCTGATCCCCATAAGACCGATGCCGATGGCCATCGTGATAGGCGCGGCGACCCGATCGAATATCCGGTTCGTCGGAAGGATGAAGATGAGAACGGCGATAATCCCGAAGGCGCTCATCAACGTACCGCTTAATCTCGAATCATAACCGAGCGTCTGAACGTGCAAGGGCAGCAAGTACGCAATGACGCCTTGAGAAAACATCAAGAAAAACGCGCCGCCGTATGCCTTTAATACGCCTTCATTAAAGAATCGGCCTAAACCGTGCGAAGCGGCAGCCGCTTTTTCTTTTTTCGTCACCTTGAACTTCCCGAGAAAAATCGCCGACAGAACGGCCAACACCATACCTAACGCCGCCACGCAGCTGAAAACGAACGGAACGGACGTCTTGCTTGCCATAATGCCGCTGAAGGCCGGTCCGATAATCGCCGCCAATCCGACGAACGTGCCGGTGAAGGCGACTTTTTTTCCTTGCTGCTCCTTGACCGTCGTGTTCGCCGAAAACGTAAATGCGGCCGGTACAATAAGCCCGGCGACGAATCCGTGCACGATCCGGACGAAAATCAGGAACGACGGCTGATCGACGAGCTGATACAACAGCAGGGCGGCGCTCGTCAGCAACAAGCCGGCCATCAGCATCTTGAACGGCCCGGCCTTGTCCGTCAGTATGCCGGAAACGATATTGCCGACCGTATTGGAGAGGGAATACAGTCCGATCACAAAGCCGACAACAAACGAGCTGGCGCCGACGGAAGCGGCAAACGTGCTCATCACTGGCAGCTGCGAAAATAAATCGAAAAAGGAAAAAAACACGATGCTGTATACGAGCAGAGCGTGGTTAAACGGCTTGACGCTATAGGTCTCCTGCGCCTTCTTTAATCTCCCGTCCAGCACATAGTTGCCGAACGGCACAAAAGCTGCAACAACCGCCGCTGCCGACCATAACAGACTCCACTGCAGCCGGATGGCTGCATACAGGATCGCCAGGGCATAAAGACTGAAGATTCCGCCGTGCAGACTCCCTACAATTGTGACCGCTTGGTTGATCCCCCAAATGTATTTCAAAGGCATCGCGATGCCTAGTAACACCAACAAGGAAATTCCGTCGAAAAGTCCCGCTAACCTTAGGATGTAAACTGGATGTACCCGCACTTGATATGCTCCTTACCGAATAATATAAAAGCCGTTTCTCTATTCTAACACGTATTGCAGCAAGGTAGAGGGATGAATTGTGATCGAAATATGAGGCTTACGCCAACAGGAACGGATGACATCCGCCATCCTCGGAGAGATTCCCTCCCCGCTGCGGACAGGCCGGGACCATCTATAAGCGTGACCAGGTGGGGATGAACGCATCGGCGAGTCATCCATCTTTTGGACTATATTCCTATGATTTTATGTTGCAAAAGCTGATGCCAATTACCCAATTCGCCGGTTCATGTAAATTATATGCAGACGCCGTCCGATGAATGGATTGTCGGGACAAATAGGAGGAATTCATTAGGCAGATCTAGGTATTCCGAACCTGCGAAGCTGGCGAAGCACTAGGCTTCCGGACTCGGACGTCAGGGAGAAACGGATCAATGGGAGTGTGCGAATGTTGCCGAATCACTTATTGGGTACGATCACGAAAAAAGATATCCGGACTTCACTTGGATTGTTGTTAGTGCCGGCAGGAACGATGCTGGAGCAGAAACATCTGAATCTTGTTCTGCAACATCGGGTCGATTTGTCAGAGATCGAGCAAATGACGGATGATTCAAGTCCGGAGCAAGGCAGTGAGCCTTCCTATCCACAGGCGGAACTTCAACAGGCGGTCGGGCAAATGAAAGAGCTGTTTGAAGAGATGAAGCGGAATCAACGGGTTCCGGTGATGAAAATCAAAAACGAGCTGCTTCCCATCGTGCAGCAGGTATCGGAATATCCGGACCTGTATGATTTGATCGAATTCGTAAATGCCAAAGATCAATCTTTGTATCAGCATAACATCGGAGTCAGCGTAATCGCCACACTGATCGGACGGTGGATGGGACAAAGCGCCGAGGAGCTTTCGATTCTCTCCTTGGCGGCGTTAATGCATGACGTCGGGAAGGTGTTTATCCCTGACGAACTGCTGCATAAGGTGGGACCGCTTACGGCGGAGGAGCAAAATGAGATGAAGCGCCACCCGATGTTCGGATACGGGCTTCTGAAACGAACCGCTGGCCTCGATCCCCGTGTTTCCCTGGTAGCTCTTCAGCATCACGAGCGGATGGACGGAAGCGGGTATCCGCTAGCGCTGCCAGCTGACCGAATCGAACCGTTCAGTAAAATCGTCGCGGTCGCGAACGTATTTCACGCCATGTCCTCGGGCCGTCCTCAGCAGCCTCCGATGCCGTATTATCAAGTGGTCGCTCAAATGCGCGACGGTTTCTTCGGAGCTTTGGACCCTTCGATCGTTTCCGTGTTCCTCGATCATTTGAGCCGGCATCTGATCGGCAGACGGGTGAAGCTGACCGACGGGCAATGGGGCAAGGTCGTCTATAACAATCCGTACGACCCGCTTAATCCGATGGTGGAAGTGAATGATGCCTTTATTAATTTAAGCGATCGTCCTGACTTGCATATTAGCGAGGTCGTCGTATAAACGCCGCTAGCAAGAAGGAGATCACGCGGACAACCCCCGGAACGCTGCCGTTCGGACTCGGGGGTTGTTTGGCTTGGCCGCAAAGGGAGGAGGACCGCTTCCCGACAGAACGGATTTCCGACTACCGGCAGCAACTACCGGACCAGTTCAATAAACCGGCCGGCCGTAATCGAAAGCGGCATGTTGCGCATGGTCATAATTCCGACGTTCGAGGGCGGCAGCCGGACGTCCAGCGAAATCTCGAACAGCGAACCTTCCTCCAGCTCCTTCGTAACAAATTCTCTCGTCACATACGAGATTCCAAGACCTCTCCGCGCAAACTCGATCAGCAGATCCACGCTCCCGACCTCGATCTCCGGCTTCAGCGTGTAGCCGTAGCTCTGGAACAACTCCGTGATCGCCATCCGCGCCCGGCTGTTCCGCGAGAAGAGAATGACCGGGTACTGAAGCAGCTTGTCCAACGAAAGAACCACTTCTTTCAGCTCGGCGAAACGGGCTCCCGCCACGAAACAATCCTGAAGCTGGATGCTTTCCCTCACTTCGAGCTGGGAATCGATAATCGGCATACGAACGACGCCCAGATCGATCCGGCCTTCCTTCAGAAACGAAATCACTTCCGGCGTCGTCCCATGACTCAGATGGAGCCGGATTCCCGGATAAGTTTGATTGAAATCTTCCAGGTAGGGGAGCAAATAGTGCTTGAACAACGAATCGCTTCCGCCGATCCGCAGCTCGCCGATATCCAGATTTTTAAGCGCGGCCATCTTCTCCTCGGCCAGTGTAATCAGGATGTGCGACTGTTCGATATACGAGTACAGGATCGAGCCTTCATGAGTCAACGCCACGCCTTTCGGATTCCGGTAAAACAACGTGATGCCGAACCGGTCCTCCAGCTGTTTGATCGCATGGCTGACGCTCGGCTGGGTGAGATATAACGCCTTGGCGGCCTGAGTCAGGCTGCCTGTTTTGGCGGCCCAATAAAACACTTTGTACAGCTCGTAATTGTTCCCCATAGACACCATCTATAGCTCCTGTAAAATGTATTAATTACTTACATGGTCGTTAAACGTATTATAGTGGAAATGCGAGAAAGAAAACAGAGTTTGTCGATAGGAATCCGCATTTACCGCTGTTTTACCGGTTTGATCCATCAACAGAGCCACTGCCGGAAGGAGAAGGAGAATGGAACCGACTACACTCATCTTATTTGGTGCGACAGGGGATTTAGCCAAACGTAAAATATACCCGGCCTTATATAATCTATTTGCCGATCAGAAGCTGCCGCCATCGTTCTCCTTGATTGGTCTTGGAAGAAGAGAACATTCGGATGCCTCTTTTCAGGCGCATGTGAAGCAGTCATTGCGCCAGTTTTCCAGAAGGAAAGTCCACGATTCGGCGCGCCTCCAATCGTTTTTGACTATGTTCCGCTATTGCATTTTGGATGCCGGACGCAAAGAAGATTATGCGAAGCTGCTGCAGATGGTCGAAGAGCGGGAACAAGCGCTGCGCATTCAGCCGAACCGTTTGTTTTACTTGTCAGTCGGGCCCGAGTTTTTCGAGAAGATTGCCGTCCATATTCAAGAAAGCGGGTTAGGTTCGGCGAACGGCTGGAAACGTCTGGTGATCGAGAAACCTTTCGGCCACGATTTGCAGACGGCGCAGGATTTAAACCGGAAGCTGAGCCAGGCTTTTACGGAGCGCGAGATTTTCCGGATCGATCATTACCTGGGCAAACCGATCGTTCAGAAGCTGGAGGAGCTGCACCAGACCGACCCGCTTCTCCGGGAACTGTGGAGCAGCCGCCGCGTAGCTAACGTGCAGATTACGGCGAGCGAAACCGTCGGTGTCGAGGAACGGGCCGTATATTACGATCAGGCGGGCGCGATCAGAGACATGTTCCAGAACCATATGCTGCAGCTGCTGATGATGGTGGCGAGCCATTTCCCCAAAGATCTGCCCCGAGGAGACGGGCGCTCCAAGAAGAGAAGCGTGATGGAAGCTCTTCGGCCGCTGGTCAAACAGGATGCGGGCGCTGCTGTTATCCGCGGTCAATACCAGGCGGGGGAGATTCAGAATACACCGGTGATCGGTTATACGGCCGAGCCGGGGATTGATTCCGCTTCGCGGAACGATACGTTCGTTGCCGCCAAGCTGCTGATCGACGATGATCACTGGAGAGACGTTCCCTTTTATATCCGGACAGGCAAAAGAATGCGGGAGAAGTCGACCCGGATCGTCGTGGAATTCAAAGATGCGGAGACGAAGTCCGGCAGCCGGGCGCCGAACCTGCTCGTATTCGAGATCGGTCCGGACGAAGCCATTACGCTGCAATTCCAATCCAAGGATTCGTCGCAGCATGAAGCGTTCGATCCGATCCGGATCGACGCTCCCGCAAGCCCTGACAACGTTCCGGAAGCGTACGAAAATCTGATCTACGACGCTTTGCACGGAGACCCTACCTTTTTTGCCCATTGGGACGAAGTCGAATTGTCGTGGAAATGGGTTCAACCCGTCTTGGAAGCGTTCGAGGAGAATCTGGTTCCGCTTCACCTCTATGCTGCAGGCACTTACGGTCCGGCCGAGTCCGACCGGCTGCTTGCGGAGGACGGCTTTCATTGGTGGTTCGACATAAAGCCAAACCAACCATCCGAACAGAAAGAAGGAGAGCAATCTTATGCCTATCACACAAACTATTGATCAATTGTGCATCGACACCATCCGTACGCTGTCCATCGACGCTATCAATAGCGCCAACTCCGGTCATCCGGGGCTTCCGATGGGAGCCGCACCGATGGCGTACGCCCTCTGGTCCGGACTGCTGAATCACAATCCAGGCAACGCCAGATGGTTCAACCGGGATCGTTTCGTCCTGTCCGCAGGGCATGGCTCGGCGCTGCTTTACAGTCTGCTGCATCTGTCCGGCTATCAGGTGTCGCTGGACGATCTGAAGCAGTTCCGCAAGCTGAACAGCAAAACGCCGGGACATCCCGAATTCGGACATACGGACGGCGTGGACGCAACGACGGGACCGTTGGGACAAGGAGTCGCCATGGCTGTCGGGATGGCGATGGCTGAAGCGCACCTTGCCGCAAAATTCAACCAAGCCGGATTCCCGGTAGTCGATCATCATACGTACGCGCTCGTCGGGGACGGCTGCCTAATGGAAGGGATCTCTTACGAGGCGATGTCGATGGCCGGCCATATGAAGCTAGGCAAGCTGATCGTCTTGTACGATTCGAACGATATTTCCCTGGACGGGGATCTGAACCTATCCTTCGGCGAAAATATTCAAAAAAGAGCGGAATCGGCGAATTGGCAGTACATTCGGATCGAGGACGGCAATGATATTTCGCGAATCGCCGATGCGATCAGGGAAGCCAAGCAGAACGATTCGCAGCCGACTCTCATCGAAGTCCGGACGATTATTGGCTACGGCAGCAAAGTGGCCGGTACGAACAAAGCGCATGGCGTTCCGCTCGGCGCAGAAGAAGCGAAAGCAACCAAGGGTGTATACGGCTGGCAGTACGAGGAAGAGTTCACGGTGCCGGAGGAAGTGAAGTCCCACTTTCAGCAGCTGAAGCAGCAGGGCGAAGCGAAAGAAGCGGAGTGGAACAAACTGTTCGCTGCTTACAAAGCGGAACACCCGGCGCTTGGCGGGGAGCTGGAGCAAGCGATCGACGGTTCGGTATTGATCGATGCCGGTGACATTTTGACCTTTGACAGCTCCAAATCGATTTCGACCCGGGTCGCCAGCGGTCAAGCGATCAATCATTATGTGAAAACCGTTTCGTCGATATTCGGTGGAAGCGCGGATCTATCGCATTCGACGATGACGGACATTTCCGGCGAAGCTACCTTTGCGGTAGACTCCTACAAGGGCCGCAATATTTACTTCGGCGTCCGGGAGCACGCGATGGGCGCGGCGGGGAACGGGATGGCTTTGCACGGAGGCGTCAAGCCGTTCGTCAGCACGTTTTTCGTATTCAGCGATTATTTGCGCCCGTCGATCCGGCTCGCCGCCTTGCAAAAGCTGCCTGTCGTTTATGTATTTACCCACGACTCGATTGCCGTTGGCGAAGACGGACCTACGCACGAGCCGGTCGAGCATTTGGCCGCTCTGCGCACCATCCCGGGACTTACAGTCATCCGGCCGACGGACGCCAACGAGACGGCCAGCGCATGGGCTTATGCCTTGCAGCAACAAGAGGGCCCGGTAGCTTTGGTTCTTAGCAGACAAAATCTACCGGTTTATGAGGCGACCCGAGCCAACGTGGATAACGTTGCGAATGGTGCCTACATCTTGACAGAGACGAACGATCAGCCGGATGTGATCCTGATCGGAACCGGCTCCGAGGTTTCCCTGGCGGTACAGGCCAAGGCGGAGCTGGAGCGAGACAACATTTCCGTACGTGTCGTGGCTATGCCGTGCCGGGAGTTGTTCGACCGTCAGTCCGACGCTTACAAGCAAAGCATTTTACCGGATTCCGTATCCAGACGGGTAACGATTGAAGCGGGGATCTCGTTAGGCTGGGACCGGTATGCGGGACTTGGCGGCAAAGTATTGTCGATCGATACGTTCGGAGCATCGGGTCCGGGCAGCGAAGTGATGGAATATTTCGGATTTTCTTCAAATCAGGTAGTGCGTCTGGCGAAAGAAATATTATAATAGCTAGGGTACAAACTATTAATAAAATGGAGGTTGTTGGAAGTGAAGTTTTTTATCGATACAGCGAACCTGGAGCAAATCAAAAAAGCGAACAAAGTCGGTATTCTTTCCGGCGTTACGACGAATCCGTCTCTGGTGGTCAAGGAAGGCGTGAAATTCGAAGACCGCATCGCCGAAATTTTGCGTGAAGTGCCAGAGGTCGAATCCGTATCCGCCGAAGTCACACCGGATGCGCTTACCGCCGAAGAAATGATCGCACAAGCGAACGAACTGATCAAAATCAACAATTACGATAAAAACATTACGATCAAGCTTCCGATGACGCTGGAAGGCTTGGAGGCTTGCCGCTACTTGTCCAAAAAAGGCGTGAAAACCAACGTTACGCTGATTTTCACCGTCAACCAGGCGCTGCTGGCCGCTCGCGCAGGCGCAACCTACGTATCGCCTTTCCTTGGCCGGTTGGACGATATCTCCGAAGACGGCGTGCAGCTGATCGTTAAAGTCGCGGAAGTGTTCCGCACTCATAACCTGGACGCCCAAATCATCGCCGCCTCCGTCCGCCACCCGGATCACGTCACTCGTGTAGCGATGGCAGGGGCTCATATTGCGACGGTTCCTTTCAGCGTAATCGAGCAAATCTCGAAGCATCCTTTAACCGAGCAAGGCCTTGAGAAATTTGCGGCAGACTGGAAGAAGGCCGTTCAATAAGCAGTAAGACTAGTGAGCAGAAACGGGGAAACCGGCTGCTTCACGCCGATCAAGCTCCATTATCTAAATAAGCAACCGTGGCTGTAGAGGCCGCGGTTGTTTGTTTTTTTAAGAACTGGATAAGAGCGGTTTGTGAGACTGTCGATTCATTGTGGACAACCAAGTGGAAAGGGAAAAGATTACCTTCTGGCGAGTTTTGTCTGGAATCCCCTACCTTACAATCCTTATGAAATCAAGGGATTCCGGACAACCTGTTTGAGCAGAAGAAGGTAACTTTTCACTTGGAACGGCCTGCTAACACTTCTACACAATGAATCGACAGTCTCGTTTGTACCCGTTATTTTTCCGAAAGCTCGCTTGTACGGCGAAATAAGCTCGGTTTGTAGCTGCTATAATCGGCGAAAAGGGTGCGTACGCGACGAGTTGGTCGACGAAGGCGAACACAACCTGCGCACAAAAAGGGGTAACCATCCGCAAACGTAATGAAAGTCGAGATCAGCCAGCTATTTGAGAGATGGAGGGTTTATTGGTCTAATGTCGAATTATTTTTAGAACAAATTGATAAATGATCGGAAGTGACTAATGAACATTCGTCTGTTGAATGACTCTGATGCCCAAGTGTATAGAGAAGTAAGGTTGCGTGCATTGAAAAATGACCCCGATGCATTTGGATCAACGTATGAGCAAGAAGAAACTAAACCACTGGAGCACATTATAGAAAGGATACATCATACCAAAGATAAATTTACATTGGGATGTTTTGACGACAGTAACACATTAGTTGGCATTGTCAATTTTTCACGCGAAAACAGGCTTAAGACAGCACATAAAGGAAACATCTACGGTATGTACATAGAGCCTCAATTTCGAGGACGGGGGGTAGGTAAAGCCCTTCTATTAGCCTTGATTGAAAGAGCAACAAATGAGTGTGAAGGGTTGGAACAAATTCATTTGACGGTTGTGTCTACTAACAAATCAGCAAAACGCTTATATGTCTCGCTGGGGTTTGAAGTTTACGGTATAGAACCGCGTGCATTAAAGTTTAATGAACAGTATTACGATGAAGACTTAATGATATTAAGATTGCGACTTATAAACTAAAAGGGGACAATAGTTTAACGAACTGGCTGAAATTGTTACATATATCACTCATAAAAAGAACTCTCCAGAAGCGGAGGGTTCTTACCTTATCGATTTGTTTGCGGGCGGTGCCAGCTACCCTGGTATTACCCCAGGGTAATGAAATGTTGCCCATACCGATACAACGGCTGGCGAAGGCAGGTCGTCCTTTCTTGGTGCTCGACCCCGTTCCCTTATCAGACTGATATGAGTAACTTATCATTGGCCCATGGCAATATATGTATGCTACTGTATGGGAGATGGATTTAGACAACGGAGATTGATCGATTGAGCACATTTAATTGATATCAGAGTTTTACTCATCATCCGTTTTGAGTTGCTTGGAAATAGGGGAGGGCGATGAAGTGGTTCCAAAACATATCGTATCTGCGGCAACCATTGTAGTTAACGAGCGCAACGAAATTTTATTGATCAAAGGACCCAAACGAGGATGGGAAATGCCAGGCGGGCAAGTTGAAGTAGGGGAATCGTTGAAAGATGCGGCGGTAAGGGAAACCAAGGAAGAGAGCGGGATCGATATAGAAGTAACAAAGTTTTGTGGGATTTTTCAAAATGTAGGCGCTAGTATTTGCAACACTTTATTTTTAGGCAGACCAATCGGAGGAGAATTAACAACTTCGCAGGAGTCGTTGGAAGTAGGTTTTTTTCCAATCGAGACCGCATTGGAGATGGTAAGCTGGGGAAATTTCAAACAAAGAATGGAGCTTTGTTTAAATGAAGAACTTCAGCCTTTTTATGTTGAATTTTCCATTCCGCTAAAAGATTGCTAGTGCGCCAACGTTTTCCGACGGATCTCGTTTCCTTATGATAGACGACAGAGTGGAGCTGCCGCCGACTGTGGAAAATCGCCCGCTGAAAACGGCTTCGTGCGGCAGTTGACTGACCGCAAGCGGGCCGAAATGAAGAATATACTAGGTTTGCAAACGTAGAGTGACAAGTGCACGTATTCTTAAGAAACCGCGTAAATCGCGGTTTTTTTAACATTCAAAGATTGTTATTGCCAAATCATTAAAGTGGTAAAGTGAACTATTCTTTACCCCGATAATTACACGACTCCATTTACCATAGCGACCCCATTATGTAAGTCAACGTTTTGTATCGTACCATCGAAGTGATAATTAGGACCATTACAATAGTAGTGACAATTATGACGATAAGCACTATGTTTATTGACTTTTACAATAATTCCCTTGCAGCTATAATGAAGACAATTGCTATCGCAATTAGGATAAGGAGCTGATCCACATGCGGATTCATCCGGTATTTCATGTTCTTCGTTATGCGTTGGGGCTTATTTACGTGGCGGCAGGGATAAACGGTTTTTTCGTGTTAGGGGGACTTGAACCGTTTCTGCCCGAAAGTCCGGAAGCGCTCGAGTTGCTCGGAACGGGCTATTTGCTTGCGATGGAGAAGTCGGTCGAACTGCTCGGCGGATTGCTGCTGCTCTGGGGCCGGTTTATTCCGCTTGGCCTGGCCGCGCTCTTCCCGCTGACGATGAACATCGCCGCCTTCCATCTGTTCCGCGACCCTCAACTGCTGGTGCCCGTCCTCGTCATGTCAGCCGCCCATTTGTATTTGTTATGGGTGATCCGTGACCATTACCGGCAGCTCTTTGCCTACCGGCTGTAGTCAATGGGGCATCATCGTGGGATGAAGCAAAGCGGGGAGGCTGGCACAGAAGGAGCCGGGCTTCAAATCGATGCAATCGACGTACACGTAGCAGCAGATGTAGAGCTTACAATCGATAGATTGTACTTATCCGCAAACAGCACCTTATGCTTGTGGTGTCGCTATCCTGGAAAAGAATATGGTTCGCAAGCCTGCTATCGGTCGTGTCCGGCCAGAGTAGGCTTTTTTGTTTTATCTCCGCGGAAGCGAGCCCGTTTTTGGTGAAGTACGACAGGCATAGTAAGGAGAGGGACACTTGATAAGCAGCGACATTATCCGGGGGTACAATGATACGATCATCCTCTACATGCTGCTGGACGGGGAGTCTTACGGCTATGAAATATCGAAAAATATCCGGAGACTGTCGGAGGAGAAATACGTCATGAAGGAAACGACGCTGTACTCCGCCTTCACGCGTCTGGAGAAAAACGGCTATATCGTCTCCTTCTTCAAAGAAGAAACGTTCGGGAAGCGTCGTACTTATTATCGGATTACCGCAGCCGGTCTTGCCTATTACCGGGAAAAGTGCGAGGAATGGCAATTGACGCAAGAGGTTGTAAATCGTTTCATAAAGGAGCTGTAGCGTATGGACACCATTATCGGGTATTTGGACAATATGTTCGCCTCATTGCCGAAAAACGATCAGACGATCAAACTGAAGCAGGATTTACTTGCTACGATGGAGGAGAAATATTACGAGCTCAAACACGAAGGCAAATCGGAGAACGAAGCCGTCGGCATCGTCATCTCGGAGTTCGGCAATATCGACGAACTGGCCAGTGAGCTTGGCCTGTCGCGCGACCGTGAGGAGAAGTCATTACGGCACATCTCCGACTGGGAAGCGGAGGAATATGCGACCGCCAAACGGAAGAGCGGCTTTCTGATCCGGCTCGGCGTATTTTTGTGCATTACCGGGGTCGCGCTGCTTGTGCTGTTGACCAATCTCTCGGAGGACGGCCTTCTCGGGCCGCTCGTCACGGATAATACCGGCGGCTGGATCGGTCTGATCGCCATGTTCATGCTGATGGTGCCGGCCATCGCGATGTTCATCTACAGCGGGACGAAGCTGAACTCGTTTCACTATATGCAGGGCGAATTTGTTTTTCCGCACGCTTTACAAACCTATATTCGTCACAAACAAAGAGCATTTACTCCAACGTTCACACTGGCTTTGATCGTGGGTGTGTGCCTGTGCGTCATGTCGCCGGTCATGATATTTGCGGCCTCTGTCATTAGCGAGGATTTGACCGTTTACGGAGTGGCGGCGATGCTTCTGATGATTGCGGTTGCCGTCTTCTTGTTCACGTATTACGGTAATATCAAAAACAGCTTCTCGGTGCTGCTGCAGGAAGGCGACTATTCGCAGGAAAAGAAGGAGGAGAATCGGGTCGTCGGCGCCGTGGCCGCGATCGTATGGCCGATTGCGACCTGTGCGTTTCTGATTAGCGGACTTGTCTACCAGCAATGGCACATCAACTGGATCATCTTCCCCGTGACTGGCATTTTGTTCGGAATCTTCAGCGCGGTTTACAATATATCGAGGGGTAACAGAGCGTCTTGATTGGAAGGAAGGGGGCAGGGGCATCACAAAGGCCTGTGTAAGAACACCCCGATAAGACGTAGGCGCGGGACGTCCCTGGATCATCTACGTCAAGGCTGCCGGCAGACCGGCAGTCTTGTTGCGCTATCGGATCGTTTGAGCAAGTGCTGCGAATCCGGAAATAAGGTAATCCTCGATCGGAATGCCGCCGCTGGCTGGACCTCCCCCCGCTCCGTCAGACCGGCGACCGCCTCAGGCACGCTAAAGAGTGCTTACGATTGAAGCGACTTTTCCGACAGTATGATATAATGCTCCATAGAATTTAATTACTCCTCAGTGACCTTCTCCAGATTGCATGTGCCTACATCTGCAAATACAAATACAACTAGGCTATAGCTATAGCTGCTGCATTCCCTCAGTTGTCCCACATCCGCTACTAAACGCCCTGCCACCTCACCATGCTTGAAAGTTAACCCCGTCTGGTTCTATTATTCCACATCCATTCAACGAATTACGGTTGGACCGAACTCGCCTTACAAACTCTATCTAATCTAAGGAGGATGTTATGCAGGTAGACGGAAACTCTTTTTTTGTCATTACAGGTGGCCCTGGCTCAGGAAAGAGTACGCTCCTTGATTATCTCGAACAGCAAGGCTTCCTGCGGTCGGTCGAAGCGGGACGCAGCATTATCCAGGAGCAAACGATGATCGGCGGGACCGCTCTGCCTTGGAAAGACAAAATACTTTTCGCAGAGCTCATGCTGTCTTGTGAAATGCGTTCCTACCAACAAGGACTGAATCCAGGAAATACCGCCCCCGTTCTGTTTGATCGAGGTGTGCCTGACGTCATCGGGTATCTTCGACTGGAGGGGTTGCATGTTCCGGTTCATATCCAGCGCGCTGCCGAATTATTTCGATACAATAAACGCGTCTTTATAGCACCGCCCTGGCCGGACATTTATCGGCAGGATGCCGAACGAAAACAAGATCTGGAGACTGCCTTCCGAACCTTCGACACGATGACAGCCGTTTACACCGAGCTTGGTTACGAATTAGTCGAGCTTCCACGTTGCAGCATCAAAGAGCGCGCCGAATATATCCGATCGAACATACGTTGACGAGGAGTGATGGAGGGATAGACAAGCAGGGCAGAAGCCTCTTCATTTTTAAGGGTACATGGGGAGAAATATCGCGTACCTTTCGCGACATTATCGGGCAACCGGCATCTGAAATCGGAATGTCGGAAGCTATCGATAAGTCAAAAAGACAAAATAATAATTATTCCCATTAATTATTATCGTCATTAAATATTTTAAATACGGTTTATGAGACAATCTCAGAAAAAAAAGGGGTAGCCCCTCGTATCGATTTGCAGATTTTTTACGTTATATGGTGTGAATGGAGACAGTCTGATGATCTTGATAGCAAAAAGCCAATAAGATGGATAACGGGAGGGATGCTGCTATGAATTTTTCCGTTTCGTCCGAATGCTTCGACCGGTCTTTTCTCGCTCACAACCATGAGACGTTGAGAACAAGGATGAACGAGTATCTGCAAGCTTACGAGAAATTGGACTATTTTAGCGGATCTGTACTGGTAGCGCACAATGGCGAGATTGTGTTAAACGAAGGTTACGGGATGGCCAACCGGGAGCATGATGTCAAAAATACACGTGATACGATCTTCCAGTTGGGGTCCTTAAGCAAGTCCTTTACAGCGGCCGCGATCATGATACTGCACGAGCAAGGCAGCATTAGCACGGATCATACGATCGGCCGGTATTTAGCGGATTTTCCGAATGGGGATAAAATCACCATTCATCATCTGTTGACGCATACGTCCGGTCTATCACATCCCGTAGGCCTGAACACGAAAGTACCCACGAGGCTGGAGAATGTTGTACAAAAATTTCGCGACCAGCCGCTTGCCTTTCCTCCAGGAGAGCAGTTCCAATACGGGAATTCCGGATATATTTTGCTGACCTATTTAATTGAGCAAATCTCGGGGAAACCGTTCGAAGCGTTTTTGCAGGATCATATTTTTCAGCCACTTGGCATGTACCACTCCGGTTACGATGTTCATAATCGCATTCTGAAACACAGGGCAGATGGTTACTCTGCGGCAGGATCTGAGATCGTTCATGGAGAGTATGCACATTTGTCTACCCATGCCGGAGCAGCCGGACTGTATTCCACTACCGGTGATTTGTATATATGGGACCAAGCGCTGCATTCCGACCAGCTGTTCAGCCGGCAAACCAGAGAGCGTTTGTTTACCCCGCTTCTGCAAAATTACGGGTATGGATGGTACATTGACCAGCAGACTTTGGGCGGAAGCTTGAGAACCCGAATTCATCATGGGGGATTGGCTAATCCCGGGTATTACAACCGAATGACCAGATATGCGGATGAACGGCTATTGATCGTAGTTTTAAGCAACTTTCTGTTGTCTCCTCTGGAAAAAATGAATCAGGACTTGACCGGAATGATGTTTGGGGAGACGGAGGTACCCTTCCCGGACAAACCCGAACATCTGGTACCGGAGCAACCCGCGTGTTTTGAAGGATTTTGCGGAACCTATGAAGCGTTTATTCCGATTCATGTAACCGTGGAGCCGGGGCGTTTGTTCATTACCATATTCGGGTTCAAACTGGAGCTTTTCCTCCAATCGGAAACTGCGGAACAGATTGATTTTTATGCGAAAGCGGCATATGTACGTATTTCTTTCCGGAAGAATGATTCCGGGAAAATCGACGGGGCGACCATACATTGGCTTGGGGAGGAAGGATATTACGCCAAAAGGAGAGAGGAGATTCAACATAAAAGATGGTAGAAGGCTGCGATTTTATACACAGTCCCGAAATAGAACCTTACGATGATGGACGGAAGACAATTCGCTTGCTGAAGAGGAACGTGATTATCGTCTGTAAGGAAGGGAACATTGAAGCTGCTTAATGGAGACATATATAGTTAACATAATAATATTTATGTAAACTTATTTTGATGTGCATACATAACCCATAGTTGAGCAATCCCTATCAATGACTGCCTACTGCGAGAGCACGATATGTGGTTGGTAAATATCGATTCTTGTCCATGGTTTGTTTACGAACGTTTCATATATGAAGGAGGGAGGTTGAGGCTGCCGACGGGATCGGCGGAGAGCGGGAGGACCCGCTACTGTCACGGTTCAAGTTAGCGCGGCCGCAAGGTACGACTGAAGGGGGAAGATTGAAATGTAACCGCATAAAATTATGCGCAAGGAGAAGAGTCTCTCTAAAGAGGAGTCCGGGGAGAGGTGCCTACCGATTGGGTCAGCCGTAGGCTGTGCCCCGTCTACGATGTACTAATTACTATGGGGGGAATTTGAATGTTTAGTTAAAGGAGCTATGTAATAAGTCTGGTTTTGACCGGCGCATTACTTTCTATGGGTGTACTATCTGGTTGTGGAACTAATGAAAAAAAAGGTGCCAATGAACAAGTCGAGAAAGATCCAGATGTTAAGAAAATATACGAGTATACCGGCGCTCCGGTTGAACTTCTCTTTTTGGATGCAAACACAGGGATTACAGAAGAAAAATTCGAGGAACACTTTGTCAAACCGGTTAAAGCCAAACATCCTAATATCAGTCTAAAGCTGCTTAAAGTAACGAGCCCAGCTAAAGATGGTATTGAAGCTTTAATCGCTGCCGGTACGATACCGGATCTAGTCGCAGACAGCAATACGGGTTTGAACAATTATTTAGATATGGATTATTCTGAGGATTTAAATCCTATGATATAAAACAATTCAATGATGTCGATCTTAATCGATTTGTTGGATGTTCAGAACATCCATCATGGCATTGCAGTGAGAAAACACACTGATAGGGGCCGCCAGTGTTAAATAAGCTTATAACATGTTCACAAAACCCGTATTTTATACATATGTCAGCAACTCGACTAAAAGCGCCTTGGTCGCCTTGGTTTTGTTTTGGGATCCGGTCGGATGACTGACCCATAAAAAAAACGGAATGATTAGATTCCGGTTTTAGTGCCTGAACATTTTCTTTAAGACATTCTTATCCAAGCCGATCTCTTCCGCAAATTTCTCAGGTTCTAAAGGATGTATGATTCCCTTAGTTGAGACGATAAACCCTGCGAATATTGAAGCGCATGATTCTCGTATGAACAAGAACCGACCGTTATTTCATTTCCATACGGTCTAGCCGGCTGTTCCCCTCCCAGGCGTGGTTGTAATACAGCGTGTCGCCCGCGAAGTAAAGTGAAGTCGCACGAGCGGTCGTCAGGCCGGTTTCCCCCGTACCGTCAATGCGGAGCTTGTCGATATTGCCGGAGCCCATAATTCTGAAATTACCTGTGCCCATGTAAATCCAGCCCTGCCGGTAATGAATCGTCCTAATCAAATGTGCCGAGGTATATAGCGGAATATCGACCAGCCCGTCCGCACTCATTTTGTTCAACTGTATGCCATTATCGCTAACGTAATAAATCCATCCATCGATGACAACCGCACGGGTCACCTTCTCACGAAGCTTCCGATTTTCAGAGCCATCCAGGTTCATCCGATACAGACTGTGCTGTCTTACATAATAGATCGTATCTCCATCCAGGAAAAATCCGGAAAAGGACGAACTTTGGTCTTTGGCCAGAATCACTTGATCCTCCGTACCGTCAGTCTTCATCCTACGGATACTGTCGGTCCAGTAATAGCCCCCGCCGTTTGTATCGTGCATGTAATAAATCCAGCCGTTGTACACCCAAATATTTTCGGCCGGGCCAATGGAAATCTGCATGCGCCCTGTTCCGTCGGTTTTGATCTTATAGATGCCGCCGGGTCCAAATGAGGAACGAATCGTGTAATACAGCCAATCCCCTTCCAGGTTTAGGTTTGCGGCATTGTCGTCCGACAGCTTGATTTCCCCGCTGCCATCCATTTTCCGCTTGACCAGCTGACTCGTCCCGAAATACTTGATCTCCGGATTCATATAGAGCCAATCGCCCTGAACGGCGAGTTGTCCGGTGTTCGCCACATTAAGCGCGTCGCTCTGCTTGCCTTGCGTATTCGTTACGCCACCGCAGGACTCGATCCCGAGTCCCTGCTCCGCATCCCAGCTCATCGCCCATCCAAACACGTCATGCGTAAACCGCCACGTCATCGGAAAATACGTAATATTGCGGTAGAGCAGCAGCGGATACGGTTCAGCCGCATGGTCAATCCCTTGTCCGTTGACTTGCATCGGAAATGTGGCAAGCTCGGCTTCTTGAGTATTAACGTTTGAAAGGATTGTGGAATTCAAATCCTGTTGCAATGGTACGCAGGCGTTCGTTGTTGCAAGCGACATCCCCTGCATCGGGTCCCACTGTGCAGTAAGCCCCAGCGCGGTCATGTTGTTCCAGGTCATCGGGAAGTACGTGATGTCCTTATACACGAGAAACGGATATTCGCTGTGCCGTACATCCAGCACGGTACCGTTCACGGTTACGGGAAATTCGGGATAGCTTACCTCGGTCAGGTCAGTTGCAGCATTGGAGGCGGCCGGCTGCAAGGCAAGGGGGAAACTTAGTAGTAGTGCATAAAGACAAAGGCGGGCTTTGATCAAAGCAAACTCATCTCCTTATGAATTACTTCTTATATTATATAGATAAACAAATGATATTCCCAAAATGTTACAGGAGAACGTCGTAGATGAGGTTTCGTTTAGACTGTTACCTTTAATGGAAATCTGTACGCTCGGCCCATAACCACTTTCTAACCAACTTACCGTTTAGTGATTCAGAATGGATGTAAGGCGTATCCCGGTCCGATAGCAGGAAAAAATCCTCCCCCCAGTGTCCAGCACAGCCGACTCGGCTCCACTGGCTCAGGAAAGATTCAAAATTACGTCCCAATCGCCAGCCGTGCATTTCCATATTTATGGATAAATAAATCACTTCACCTGTAGACCTCTTGATTCCAAAATAGCTGCCATTCCCATGTCTGCAGAAGATCAGAGAATCCTGCCAGTGATTGCGTACTTCACTATCGTTGAAGGTATTCCCCTCGCGCTCTTCTTCAAGTTCCTCCAGCAGGCTCAAGTCCCATATTCCATCGATGTAGCCGCCACTTGAGACAGACGCGTTTGTGAAACTCATAATCTGTTCATGGTAACCTGTATATACTCCTTCATTTTTAATAGCGATGGCATTTTCGTTATTCAGTGACCAGAAGAAGTTTAGCTTCCCCGAGTAGTTTAACAACGTATTGCGGAAGGATACAGGCAGCTTTCGTTTCAGCTTGGACTCCACCTGCCGGATCTCCTCCAACGAAGCAGGGGCACTGCGGCTGTAGTGTGCCATGCCGCCACGTTCCAGTATAATGTCATGTACCTTTCGAAAACGTGTATCCATTTCGACAAAATCCAACTTCTCGAATTGCTGCGGTGTGCGATTCTCCGGCTGAACTGCCATCGGTGGCACATAGTCTTCTCCCATGAAACGAATCCAGTGAGCCAGATCATCTTCCTCGAATGAAAGCTCCTTCAAGAATCTTCGATGTTCCTCGTAAAATTGCATACCTTTATCCGTAACAATATACCAGTCTTCCTTAACGCCAAACGGATCTGTTTTTTTCTCAAGAAACCCCATCTTGGCAAAATCATGTAGAGTCTTTAAGAATTCTTCTTGCGACATTTTGTAGATAAGTCGTGACAGTTCCTGGCTGCACAAAGTCCGATGAATTAGATGAAATAATAATCGCACTTACCGATCCTCCTTGATGTCATTTTTGCACAAGAAAGTTAAGTCCAATATCTCTCTTTAGGAGATAGCGTAAGTTTCCATAAACGTTCGAATTATCCTGCCCGTTCAATGAAAAAAAGAGCAGTCACCGCGTCGTCTGCTCCCGTCTAATTCCATTATCGTACCTGGTAGTTCAATAAATCAAGCTGCAATGTTCCCTAATCGAGATACTTTTCCTTTTTGAAAGTAGGAATAAACCAACCATCCAATGAACGAGCCACTTACATAAAATAAGATATCATTTACATTTAATGCTCCTGTATTGGTTATAAACTGTACCAATTCAATAAACATACTAATGATTAATGTATAAATAACGAATTGGGTCAAAGTTGAAACCTTAAATATTATTGCAAGAAAAAATCCCAATGGAATAAATAGCAAGCTTACACCTATCGCTGTTTTAAAAAAGGTGATATCAAAAGCATTTCTAGTTGACACCCAGAAAATAGATTGGTAGATTTCACGGTCGATGTTTTTAAAGGGGATCAAGTTTGATGGATAATCTCCCCATTGAAATCTTAATGTAACCGTGCCGTAGTCTTT
Organism: Paenibacillus sp. MAH-35; assembly: GCF_058135425.1. Lineage (NCBI taxonomy): Bacteria > Bacillati > Bacillota > Bacilli > Caryophanales > Paenibacillaceae > Paenibacillus > Paenibacillus sp. MAH-35. The sequence continues at coordinate 7,044 of NZ_JBYUPU010000007.1, read as the reverse complement.
ATCTATCATTCTGTCAAATTTTCCGACAAACAAGACCATTACCAAAAACCATATGTAAACACACAAAGATAACCATAGTGATACTCGAAAGATTTTTTTAAAGGGATTTAATTCCATCTCCATTTTGTGTTGAAGCAGTTTACTGTCTCCAAAGTCAAATACTGCACACTTTTCTGCAAGATCGTCTGCTAGCCCCTTCTCTGTGTATTCCCTCTTTAATAACATCAAATGATCTTGAAACTCTTCAATTAGCTCTTGTTTTGTACTTAAATCGCAATCAAGCTTTGAAGAAAGTTGTTGAAGGTAACGATGAATATGGCTCATATCGCTCCCTCCGTGACATTTACGATCATGAGATTAAGTTCCTTCCAGTGTCTAATCTTCCGAGTGAATTCAGTCTTGCCGCTTTCAGTTATTCGATAGTATTTTCTTCTGCCGCCATCGCTAGTTTCTCCCCAATAGGATTCTACAAATCCCTTATTCTCCAACCGTTTTAAGGCGGGATATAAGGTTCCTTCACTCATATCATATAGGTTATTGCTTCTTTGTTTTAAGTTTTTAACAATTTCATATCCATAAGAATCGTGTCTGTTTAGTTCAGACAACAATAAAATATCAATACTACCCTTCATCATCTCCTTGTCCACTTCACACACCTCCAATTAAGTTATTCAAATTGTAATACAATGTACATCGCATTACAAGTTTTGTTTCACTCCGCTAACCTTCCTGTCAGCATAACGAGGATGCTGATACATCGCTAGCCATATCAAGTTGTATTATTGAACTCGCACCTATAAGAATCGATGCTTTTTTCTCAATGGTACTTCCGAGGAGCATCATCTAGCTTAACGGGGCTATCGGCGATAAATTCAAAAAGGAGCTGTCGCGGCGCGACAAGCTCCTAGAAATCCATTTATTAAATTTTTAAAATAAATCTAAGACCATGCTTGCCTTACTCGTCAGCTGAGGGACCGTAGGGGCCCGGTACCGGAATGTCGAGAAGCCGCAAATAAACTCCGAGCTGCGCCCGATGGTGAACCATATGACTTAATCCGAAGGTGCGAAGCGCAAGCGCCCGAGGTTGGCTCAGGATGATATGACCACCGTTCCGCAAGGTCCATTCCTCACCAAGTGTTTTCTCGTCGCACTCGGCTAACAGTCTTTCAATCTTGACGACGTTCGCGTCGAATTCCTTCAGCACGTCTTCGCGTCTGTCCAAAGCTTCCCGCCGAAACGGCACCGTCGATAGATCGAATTCCGGATAAAGAAAAATCGCGACTTGCCAGTTCAGCAGGTTGATCAGATGCGTGGTTAGTCCGCCGAGTGTCATCGATTTCGCGTGAGGCTTCCAAGACATTTGCTCATCGGGCAAACGCTCCAGGATGCGGCGCGTAGCAGCCAACTCATGCAAAGCGTCTCCGACGATCAATTGTTTCACCATAGTTCCCCTCTCCCTCCATATAAAGCTAGCATACAATAAATCCGTTCGAGTGGAAAGCCGCCGACTCGGAATAAGCCGACCGTATGAAATAGACTCCTTGCTAGATCGAACACGAGGTTTGCATTATTCCAGTTTGTACAGCTTGACGTCATCCATGTAAACTTTTTCGCCTGGAGCAAATCCCCATAAGGTGAGGCACAATTGCAAATGATTGGCGGCTACGCCGGCGTAATCGGGTTTAATCTCGAACGTATATTCGAAACTCGCCCATCTTCCATTCGCCCAGGCAACCGGCCTCTGCTCAGACTTAACCGCCTGGAGCCTTCTTCCCCCTGCGTGATCCTTAATGTTCATCCACCATTGTACCGTGCCCGACGTCGTTGTCCCGGCAGGCGCATATAAATAAACCGTCGCTCTGTACTTGCCCGGTGTCACTGCGATGTCCTGAATTGGCCCTCCCCCTTGCGTTACCGCTTCGGATACAAGGCTATAATCGCCTGTGTGCGCGATTGCATCCGTCCGTTTCACGCTTTGCCAAGTCGCGTCGGGTACCCACTTTGTCCAAGGGGAAAAGGTGTTTTCGTTACTGCCGCTTTCAAAAGAAGCATTTTGCACTCGATTACTCGTCTCCACCAAATAGAGCTTATGAAAGCTTTCCGTATTCCAGGTCACTCCACCGCCCCACCCTAAAGATACGGAGTTGCCGTGATAGTTCCTAAAGAAAAAGGCTTGCAGCGTACGATCTTCGTTCGGGTTGACACCGATACTGGAAAAAGGAATAACTTGAATCGCACTCCAGCGATCGCTCCCCATACTTGCATTAGCTGCCCAGCCAGAGTCTGTATGCGGAATGGGCGTCCCCTCCGGCAATTTTCTGTAAACGAACTTCACGCCCTTCGGATTGGTATAATAACCGGAGTACGCGCCTTTCGGGTTAAGGGTCACATACGTTTCGATCGAGTCGTCCGCGCCGCTTCTCCACCAATCGTTAGGAGCATCGTCGCTTGCGACCATATTCGCCAATGCAGGGTCGAAGTTTTCGTATCCGACATACAAGTTTTCGTTATCCCACAACAGCCGTACTTTAGTTTGTACAGGCGCCTCCTGCCATGAGTTCTTCACTAGAAAGTCGGAGAAAGGTTCTGCTTCTGTCCATGGTCCTGTATGGAAATCGAGGGATTGCAAAATTTGCACTTTTGGCGCATTCGTTTTGACTGCGACAGCAGAACTCCCGAATCCGGGAATTTGATCAAGGAATTGGCGCAGTTGCGTGGAGACGACTTGTTCCTGCGGGATCGTCCCGACATAGCTTTGCAGCGCGGAAATAAGCGACATCTGCACGCCGTCCCAAACGCCTCCGTGCAGTGGGGGTTTGAGCGGCAAGTATAGCGCCCAATGTCCCGCAAAATCGGTCACCAATTGCATCCGTTTCTGGCCCATCTCATAGCTTTGGACGAGATCCTCCAGCATCAATAACGCAGCTTGCTCATTGGCGGGAGGCTCCACAACTCCGCTTCGCGGATAACTGAGCGCAGACGCTTCGTAAAATTCAAACGCGCGCAGCAGCAACCCGGCGCGAGCTCGCTGTTTCTCCGTCCCCGCTTGCGCGACAGCCAGTTCCAGCAGACGCCGGCTCTCGGCGATATCCGCTTTCGTCACTTCTTTCAAATAACTGTGCTCGAACAAATTCAGGAAGTTGGAACGGCTCGGACTGTTTTTCCACTCTAAATACCAGCTCGAGTTAAAGATGCGGGTCGTCCAAAACTGCTCCCACAGCTCGTCGTATTGCCGTACGTAAGGCGCCGCTTCTTCGCCGACGGCGCGAACGTACCACTCCTGCAGCAATTGATCGACATTTTGGTTCGGGTTCCACTGCAATTTGGCGGAAACCCAAGGTTTTGCTCCTTCTCCGAAGTTCGGATAAAGCTCGGCCACATGTCCGACCACACTGTGGTTGTCGGCGTATTGATAATGTTCAGCCATCTTGTGCGAATAGATGCGCGGCACGTTGTAAGGTGAACCGTATAAATATTCGTACCAGCCCAGACGGGTCGCCGATTGCAACCAATTTTCCGTGTGCTGCTTGCCGATATCCCCCATATCCGGATCAATCCAAGACATCCGGTCGTCCGTAATGTAAGGAATGACTCGGGGATGAAGCTTATACGGCGTCCCGTCCGGGTTCATCGGCGGATCATACATTTCTCTGTACGCAAGCAAACCGAAGTATTTGTCGGGATACTCTTGCAAAACACCCTCAACGATTTGATTCACCCAACGGTAATACAGGTCGGAACGGTGAAGGTTGCCGACCGAATTCGTTTTCGTTAAATAGTCGGGATGACCGGGAGTTTCACAGTAATTGGTGTTGTCGTTCATCCCGAGCGAATACGAGTTCTCCTGCGGGTTGGCACCGAAATATGCTGTGATGCGTTGGATCGCCGCCGCAGCCGTCGTATTGTTGAAGCATGGCTGAAAACTTCCGGTCGGAATCACACCGCCGGGATAATACTCGGGATGATCGGCAAATACGTTGGGATCAAACAAGTGGTCCATGTTGTGGTGGAACTGGATATTGTCATCCATCCGGTTGTATTTGGCCCACTCCGCAAAGGAGGACGGAGTTCCCATGCCAAAAAAGTGACGGGAAATCGTGGCCGGTTCATCAAGGACAAGCATGCGCGGAACAGCAAGGCTGCCGAGCTGAGGCACGTCCTCGCCGTCCGGTCCGGGCATCAGCCAGCGAACGCCGACGTAACGCTCCAGAAACGAATAAACGCCGAATTCCGTCGCGCGCTTTGTCGTCCCGATGATCGTAATGGCGTCTTCCTGCGGGTCGATCACAAAGCCGTGCTCATTCAACTGTTGCAGCAAAATCTGATGACGCGCTTCATCGACGTCGCGACTTTTGCCAACGTACATTTTTACACCGTTAAATCCGGCCGGTTCGCTCGTCACAACAGGCAGTTCAACTCCGGTAGCCTTCTGAATATACTCGACCAGAGGTTTGGCATATGGATTGGCAGACTGCTCGAAGCCGCCGTTTTTCACGAGCGGGCCATTGCTCTCTTGCTGGGAAACGACAATATCGTCGATCCATACCCCAGCGCCTTCGCCGCCATCGACATCCACAAACAATTGAGCTCGAGCAACCGTTTTGTTGTTGATCGTTGCCGGGATGTCGCGATGCAGCGTGAGCTGTCTCCATACACCAGACGCATCCGCAAAAGGAACGAATTCCGATCGGATTGTTGACAGCTGCTGGTTATTCGCATCCCGCAAATTCATGCCGATCGCGATTTTCCCGCTGCTAACCTGACTGGAAGGTGAGTAATAGTATACTTGAGCTGTAACAGTTCCCGGCTTCAGATCGATAACTTGGGCAATGCCGCCCCGTTTCATGTCGTTTAACCGCATGCTGGAAAAACCGGTATGTGCAGTGTCTTGTACAAGCTCGGCCGTACCCGCGAAATTGCTCCAGGTGGACCAGTTGGGCGCTTGGTTGCCTGTTGTAACGTCCTCCGGCACGATGATCACCGCATTAGGCTGACCATAAACTACCAAAGTCACCGGCTGCGATGATGGCGGTTCCAAAGCCTCTACGATCAGTTTGACGTACACATCGAGCGTTTCCTTTACATTACCGGATAGAAATGCTTGCATTGCCTCATTGTGAAGGTGTTTCTGAAAATCTTTCATCTTCTTGGAAGCTTGCCCGGTGGAGCCTTTCTCCAGATGATGCCGAACCTGATTAAGCGCATTTCCCAATTGCTGCGCCAGCGGGGTATGAAGATCGCCCGAAGCCGCATATTCGTCGAGGTGAGCCTGTGCGGCTCCGATGGCCATATCCACCCATTCAAAACTAAACTGATCTGCATGGGTCGCCTCGGCCTTTTGTACAAAGCCGAAAAATGAAGGCAACGAAATTAGTAGAGTCAGCATCCAAACTGGAACATTACGTCGCATGGTTCATGTTTCCTCCCGCCAAAACAATGTATGGTGCATTGGATGGAACGGCCTACCAACGTGCAGACATGCATCATGAATCATCTTGTTGTAAACCAGCTTCGCCGGATATCCAAAACGGAAGATCAGCCAGCTTAGCATCGTGCAAGTTTTTATCATCTCGATGTATGCGTTTTCAGTTTGGTCTGTGTTAAACTTCTGCCAGCTCGACCGGTTGCTGATCCTCTGACGGTTTAGCGCCGCCCCCCTTCCTTCGCACCGCCCTTGCTCGCACATGCAGTCGTAGCGGTCAATCCGCGCTGAATAAGATCCTGCAGAATTTTGTTCAATAACGCTTTTCTGGCCCGTAAAATATGCAAATCGAACTGTCTGAATCCTGCCTCCTTTCCACTGCTCCTAGATTGTACCTCGATACAAAGTCAAATTCGCGACAGAATAAACAATCACGTTGTCAGATCTTTACTCTTCAACCCGGCTATAATAGGCAAAGACGCCTCCAAACCACCCTATAAGTGGTCTTGAAGCGCCCTTTTGCTTGCCTGTCAGATGAACACATTCCGGTATTCCCGCGGCGATTGCCCTTTTACTTCCTTGAACACACGGTAGAACGTGCGAACCGATTCGAAGCCTGTACGAAACGCAATATCCATAATCGGCCTGTCCGATGTAATCAACATGCTCGCTGCACTATTCACTCGCAGCTGATGTACGTATTCCAGGAAACTTCGTCCGGTTTTCTCGCGGAACAGGCGACTTACATACGATGCGCTGATATGAAGATAACTGGCGATCATATCCAGCGTTAACCGTTTTGCAAAATGCACATGAACATAGTGAAGGGCTCTCCAGAACAACTGATCTGAAATGTCCTGATCCATCGCATATGCCGGTTGATCGTCTGTTTCGGCCTTTCTTAGAAACATAATCAATGCCTCGGACAACTTGTTGCATATCATGTTGTTTCGCCCGCGCAGATCTGCATTGCGGTACTCCAACAGGAGTCGTGCAAAAAGCTGCTCGATCTGGGCAGCTTCTGCTTCACGAAACAAAGCAGTTGACGGAAGATGTGTCCCGATTTGATACATCCGTCCGAACCATTCCGAAATATAAGGCGAGCCAAATAATAGGCTAATATCGAACTGACAGCAATATTTCTGAATCACAGCGCCTTTATCACTGATCGTTTGGTGAATATGATAGGGAAGCGCTAATGAAACAGACCCTGGCTCCATACGATGCATGGTTCCATTTATGCTTTGGTAACCGCTCCCGGCGATAATGTAGGTGAACTCCACAAACGTATGGTAATTCAGCACGGTGACGGGAAACGTGTGAATCCCGATGTAAAATGGCGGCTTTCCTGTCTGTGGCCGGATCCCCGCCATAAATTCATGGAACTCCAGTTTGTTGATCATCTTGATGCAAGCCTCCCAACACATAGATTGGTCGTATGTCCACAGACGATGCCATGCTGGTTTGCATCCCACACTTTCTCCCCCGTCTATCCGCCTGCACCAGCCTATCGCGTAAAGCTGTTTGGCTGATACCCCGTTCAAAGGCTGTATGTGCTTCAACAATTCGAACGCCAGTAGTTTTGTTACGCTGACCAAATCTTAATTCACTTCATTTAATTT